>JAQBZS010000158.1 GCA_027622115.1 Planctomycetota bacterium
CATCGAGATCCGCCACTGACAAGCATCCTCAAACGCTGGTACTCGGCAGTTCTTCCGCCGCTGATTCGGCGTCCGAAAACAATTGTTGCGTTCGTGCTGCTGGTATTTGTCGGAGCCGGAGCAGCCGTCCCGCAACTCGGCGAAGAGCTAATGCCGAAGTTCAAAGAGACCGACTTCCTGATGCACTGGGTCGAGAAGCCCGGCATCGGAATCGAAGCCATGAATCGGATCACGATCGCAGCGAGCAAGGAGCTGCGGGCGATCGAGGGTGTCAACAATTTCGGATCGCACATCGGTCGTGCGGAAGTCGCTGACGAAGTTTACGGCCCGAACTTCACCGAGCTGTGGATCAGCATCGGCGAAGACGTCGACTACGACGAGACCGTCGCGAAAGTTCAGGAAGCCGTTGATGGTTATCCCGGTCTTTATCGCGACCTGCTGACGTATCTGACTGAGCGGATCAAGGAAGTTCTGACGGGTGCCAGCGGTTCAATTGTCGTTCGCATTTACGGCCCGAATCTGGAAGAACTGCGAGCGACCGCACAGGGCGTGGCCGACGTCATGGGCAAAGTCGAGGGCGTCACCAGTCTGAAGGTCGAACCGCAGGTGCTGATTCCTCAGATCGTGGTCCGCCTGAAACTTGATGTGGCTGCCCAGTTCGGCCTGAGTCCCGGCGACGTTCGCCGCGCGACCACCACACTCATCCGCGGCACTCAGGTGGGTGAAATCTTCGAAGACCAGAAGATCTTCCGAGTCGTCGTCTGGGGTGTCGAATCCGTCCGCCGGGATGTCGATGTGCTGCGTGAGTTGATGATCGACACGCCGTCAGGCGGTCAAGTGCCGCTGGGCGACGTCGCCGAGATCACGATCGAACCCGCTGCAAACGCGATCCAACGCATCGGTACATCACGCAAGCTGGACGTGACCTGCAACGTGTCCGGTCGCGATTTGGGCAGCGTCGCGCAGGAAATCGAGCAGCGAGTCCTCGCCGACGTAACATTCAAAGAGGGCTACCACCCCGAGTTCCTCGGCGAGTACGCCGAGGCTCAGGCGTCACGTCAGCGACTGCTCGGCCTGACTGTCTTTTCGCTACTTGGGATTCTGCTGCTGTTGCAGTCAGACTTCGGGTCGATGCGGTTGGTGCTGCTGATCTTCCTGACGCTTCCGTTTGCGCTGGTCGGCGGCATTGCGGGAGCGTTTGCGTGTGGGGGTGTGATCTCGCTCGGCTCGCTGATCGGTTTCGTTACGGTGCTCGGAGTGGCCGCGCGCAACGGCATCATGCTGATCGACCATTACCGCCACCTGCAGAATGAAGAGGGTGTCTCGTTCGGCCCGGACTTGATCATCCGCGGAGCCGCCGAACGCCTCGCCCCGATCCTGATGACCGCGCTGACAACGGGTCTCGCACTGGTCCCACTGGTCGTTTCGGGCAACATGCCGGGTCAGGAAATCGAGTACCCGATGGCCTTCGTCATCCTTGGCGGACTGGTCACTTCAACGCTGCTGAACCTGCTGGTCCTGCCACCACTCTTCGCACGCTTTGGAAAAGTTGCGAGTTGAGAACTGAGTGAGAGTTCCCGCTCTGGATTCTTAACTCTGCTGCGGATGAGTTTGCCTGCGTCTCGTCGAGCGTTGCGGTCCATGACTTTCTGATGGCGTCCGCCGACTCCCGGAAAAGCGAATCAACTCGTACGAAAGATTTGGTCGAATATCTATGGACGTTGATGCGAAACGCGATTCAATTACAATGGCACGTTGGCCAAACTGCCCGTGGGGCATTTGAAAAGGTGCCAAGAAACACTCTTCTTGAAAGGTCATCCCATGTTGTCCATCTCCCGCGGCAAAGCGCACCGCTTCTGCGACGGCATGAACCGTCGGTCATTTCTACGTATCGGTGGCTTGGGGCTCGGCGGGTTGACGCTGCCGCAATTGCTGCAAGGACAGGCGCAAGCATCAAACGGCAGCGTTTCCGGAGACGCGGGTCGCAAATCGGTCATCATGATTTTTCTTGCCGGAGGAGTGTCGCACCAGGATTTCGTCGACTTGAAACCGAATGCGGCGTCCGGCATTCGCGGCGAATTCCTGCCGATCGAAACCAACGTGCCCGGCATCGAAATCTGCGAACTTTGCCCCAATATGGCCAAGATGATGGACAAGTTCGCCATCATTCGCTCGATCGTCGATTCCGACGGGGCTCACGCGGCCACGCAATGTTGGAGCGGCTATCGTCGAGCGGATGCCATGCGATTGGATCGGCCGGCATTGGGTTCGTTCATCGCCAAGGAACTCGGACAACGTCACCCGGGCGTGCCGCCGTTCATGGGACTCACCAAGACATGTGGTCATAAGCCGTGGTGTGACGTTGGTTTTTCCGGCAAACTTGGGCGAGCCTACGCACCCGCCAAGCCCGACGGCGAAGACATCGAGTTGATGACGTTGAAGGACGTCACGCTGGACCGCTTCAACAATCGCCGAGAATTGCTGACGGCCTTCGACGGTTTCCGACGCGAGGCCGACAATCTGGTGCTGTCCGGTGCCGATTCGATTTACCAACAGGCGTTCGACGTGCTGACGTCCAGCAAGTTGCTGAATGCCTTGGACGTGAACCAAGAACCCGCGGAAGTGCGAGAACGCTACGGTCGTGGTTCGGACAAGAACGTCGATGACGGGCCGCCCGTTTGGAACGACCAGATCTTGATGTGTCGCCGACTCATCGAAGCGGGAGTGCGAGTCGTCACGTTGGGCTTCGGGCGTTGGGATTACCACAACAACAACTTTGGCCAGATGCGGGCACGTTTGCCGCTGCTGGACCAAGGCATTTCGGCGTTGGTGAGCGATCTGCACGAACGTGGCCTCGCGGACGATACGACCGTGCTGATTTGCAGCGAATTCGGTCGCACGCCGAAGATCAACGGCAACGCCGGTCGCGACCACTGGCCGCCCGCAAGCTGTGCCGTGATGGCCGGAGGCGGCATGACGACCGGTCAAGTGATCGGTTCGACCACCGCCGATGCGGGCCATCCCGATAAACGCCCGGTGAAGTATCAGGAGATCATGGCCACGCTGTATCACAATCTCGGATTGGACCCCAAGGGCTTTGTCCGCGACGACAATCAACTTCCGATCAAGTTGCTGAGCGAGAATCTTTCGCCGCTGCATGAACTAGTCTGACATGAACTAGTCTGACACGAACTGGTCTGACACGAACTGGTCAGACACAATAGTTGCACTTGTACGAAACAAGCTCGGCTCAATTGAGTCGGGCTTGTTTCATTTGTTCGGCTGAAAGCGGAAAAGCCCAATGTCCGGATCCGATTCGCACGATCGAGATATCACTCGTCTTTCGCCAACGGAGTTCACCCAGCTGAATCCGTTGTGCGATTTGTTGTTGAGCGTGTCTCACTGCAAAGACGAAGACGAGTTGCTGCGAGAGTTCGAGTCGAAGTTGTCCGGTGTCTTGGATTTCGAGCGGTGTTGGTTCAGCTTCAAGGAGCCGAATGAAACATTGTCTTACCGCAATTCGGGGTATGCGGACGCACCTGCCGTGATCTCGTCGTCCGAACGTGAAAAGATCGCCGAGGTCATCAGCAACGGGTTCCATCAATGCTTCTCGCATCCGGAATCCATCGGAACTCAACTTTGTCTGCCGTTGAAGATCGCTGAAACGACGACGGGAGCCGTGTTGCTCGTGTCCGGTCGGCGCGGCGCGTTCAATCAGGAAGATCTGCAATTCGCGCAGGCCGCCGCGACGCTTCTGGCGCTGGCTGTCGATCGACTGCGACGCATGACGGCACTCGGCGACTTGAGCGAGGAACTGCAATTCGCGTTCGTCGCCGTGCAGAGTGACATTGCGATCGAACCCAGAGAGTCGGCCATCGTGCGGGAAACCGGCGACGAACTTTTGGGAATCGAAAACTTCGACGATGCCTTGGATCTGTGGGCTCGACAGGCCAGAAACATCGTGGGTGCCCACCAAAGTGCGGTCAGCTTTATTCCGCGTGGGAGTTTCGCGGCGGGTAAGCATGCCGTTTCGCTGTCCAGCAAGTACAAAAAGTACAAGTCGTATGACGTGCTGCCGAACGGGAAAGGCATCTGGGCGCTCGTCGCGAAAGACAACCTCAGCTTTTGCATGACGGATGAAGAACTCAAATCACATCCGGCGTGGAAGAACTTTGGAGACATGTGCGACGATCGAGGGCTGGAGCATCCTCCGATGCGCGGCTGGCTCGCGGTACCCGTGTTGAGCCGCGACCGAAAATTCGTCGGCGTGCTGCAACTCACGGACAAATACACGGGCGACTTCACCCAAGAAGATTTGAAGCGACTGACACGATTGGGGCAGTTGATGGCCCCCGCGTTTTCGCTGCACTACGCCAATGAAGAATTGCAACTGCACGGCAAGGAACTGGCGGACAAGGCCGCACAACTGGAAGAGCAACGTCAAACCGCAGTCAATTTGACCGTCGAATTGAAAGCGGCGGATCGGGCCAAGAGCGAATTCCTGGCCAATATGAGCCACGAAATTCGCACACCAATGAATGCTGTCCTGGGTCTGACGGAACTCGTGCTGCTATCGAGCCTCGATGATATGCAGCGAGATTATCTGAGCACGGTCATGAACTCGGCGGAATCTTTGCTGTCGGTCATCAATGACATTCTGGACTTCTCGAAAATCGAAGCCGGCATGATGCACGTCGAGCAAGTGCGATTCGACTTGCACGACACGGTCGGCGACACCGTGCGATCCCTCGCTCTGCGGGCTCAGCGGAAAGATTTGGAATTGGTGTGCTTCGTCGACCCTGCGATCCCGGAGGTCTTGCGAGGCGATCCCGGACGGCTGCGGCAGGTGCTGACCAATCTGGTGGGAAACGCGATCAAGTTCACGGATTCCGGCGAAGTCGTTGTCCGAGTTGAACAAGTCGCTCCGGTTGACGGCGACGTTGAACATGATGCTTCGCTAACCGCGGCGATGGACTCCGACCAATTAATGGTGAAGTTCTTGGTGCGGGATACCGGGATTGGCATTCCCCCCGACAAACTCGAAGCCATTTTCGAGGCGTTCGCTCAGGCGGACATGTCGACCACTCGACAATTCGGTGGAACAGGTCTGGGACTTGCGATTTGCAAGAAGCTCGTCTCACTGATGGATGGCCGGATCGGCGTCGAGAGCCAACTCGAGCGCGGCAGCACATTTTGGTTTACCGCGAAGTTCCGCCTCACCGATGTATCGCGGCGGCAGTCCACGACACCGACCGAACTCCAGGGCACGCGGGTGCTCGTGGTCGACGACAATGAAACGAACCGTTTGATTCTGGAGCAGATCCTACTCGCGAAGGACATGCGACCAATCACGGCTGCGTCGGCACTTGATGGGTTCAACCTGTTGCAGGCAGCATCTCGCGAAGGCCGACCGTTTCGCCTGCTGCTTTCGGACGTGCATATGCCGGAAATTGACGGCTTCGGCTTCGCGGAAATGATCCGAGCCGACACCAATCTGGCGGATCTCGACATCATCTTCCTGACGTCGGCGGGTCAACCGGGCGACCAACAACGGTGCCAAGACTTGAACGTTGCCGCTCAGATGATGAAACCGGTGAAGCAGTCGGAGCTGTACAACGTTGTGGTCAGATTGCTGTGCGTCAGCGTCCATCAGGGCGACGGCTGGCTGGTCATGGACGACGCGGTCGATTTCGAATTGCCCGCGCTGCGAATCTTGTTGGTCGAGGACAGTATTGCGAATCAGAAGGTCGCGCTGGCCGTGCTGTCCGGATCGAACCACACAACGGTCGTGGCCAATCACGGTGGGGAAGCATTGTCGATCCTCGAAACGCAGGCGTTCGACGTCATTTTGATGGATGTCCAAATGCCCGTGATGGACGGCTTGGAGACCACCGCCGCCATCCGAGCCTCGGAAGTGAACTCGGACCGACACCAGCCGATCGTGGCGATGACGGCTCACGCCATGTCGGGCGACCGTGAACGCTGTCTGGACGCGGGAATGGACGAATACGTTTCGAAGCCCGTCCACCAGCGGTCGCTGTTTGAAGCAATCGCCCGAGCGATCGGTTTCGAATTGGTGGACCCCTCGGCGTCGGGCATTCTCAAGATTGGTTTGCCGCAAAAGTTGTTGGACTGGACCGGCCCACTCGGTCAACTCCGCGGCGATCATGACGTTTTGATGGAGATCACCAAGTCGTACCTTGATGAAACTCGCGAGAATCTCACGTTGCTTCCGGCGGCCATTGCGGCAGGCAATGCGAAAGAGACCGGCCGCTTGGCTCACACCGTGAAGGGGGCCATGCGGTTTTTTCGAGCCGAAGCCGCCAAGCAATGTGGCCAGGATCTGGAATTCGCGGCCGCATCCGGTGATCTGTCCAACGCTGATGAATTGCTCAAACGGCTCGACACGGAAGTCGAACGCGTGCTTTTGGTCCTGAAACGTTTCGTGGAATCCGGCGAGATGTAAGGGACTTGGTAAGGGCCTTGATCATTGCCTTGGCTCACACGAAAGTGCCGTTTCGACTCCATTCGATCCCGACAGCTCTGCGGACCCGCAATGATTGAACACATCTTTCTCGACATGGACGGCGTGATCGTCGACTTCGTGACATCCGCTCTCCAAGTTCACGCGGCCGAATCCGCGATCGAAGATTGGCCGCCGGGCGTTTGGAACATTCACGAGGTGCTTGGCATCACCAGAAACGCGTTCTGGTCGAAGCTCGACGACGTTGGTGCGACGCTGTGGCGTAATCTCGATCCGTATCCGTGGTTCGAAGAATTGGTGTCGCTGCTACGAGAATTCGCGACCGTCACGATCCTCAGCAGTCCCAGCCGGAACCCGGAAAGTGCGTCCGGCAAGTTGCATTGGCTGGATCAACATCTCGGCCGAGGTCAACCTTATCGCGAATTCTTATTGAGCCAGCGTAAGTACTTACTTGCGGCGCCCGGACGGGTGCTGGTCGATGACAGCGACGCGCACGCTCGTGAATTCTGCGAACACGGTGGGCAAGCGATTGTTTTCCCGCAGCTATGGAATGCCAACCACCCCATCACGGACCGCCTCGGCTATGTACGGTCCGAGTTGATCCGACTGTCGACTCCATCGCAGGGCTGATGCGGCTCGTCGGAATGCTCAACGCCAAAACAGATCTCGCGCGTCTCCGACGACGATGTGATCGGGCCACGCGACCGTGCGTCTCCCACTGGCCAGTGCTTGAATCAAATTGAATATTTGACCTCCTAAGCCGGATTCAATTCGCAAACCGGAACTTCAACTTTGAACTTCGGTTGCGAGGCGTGCTGCCTGCGGTCAACGCTGAAAGCGGCGGCGAGATTGTTCTTTGACTCGTTCGTAAACGTCCGGTGGCGGCGGCTCATCAACCGGCAGCACCACTTGCGGCGAGAGTTCCGGCTCGGGTTCCGGAGCTGGCGGGAGATCAACGGTCGCGTGGCCGCCCTTCACCAGATGCCGCGTCATGAGCACCTCGCCCACGAGAATCAGCACGAAGACCAGCAGCAAATAGCGCCATAATTCGGCACCGGACTCTTCATCGATCATCTGCTCCATCAACTCGTCCACTTCGGACACGAACGCCATACGGTTGTTGGCGGTTAGTGTGGCGACACGATCTTCGCCCAACGGTCGTAAGTCCGATTCACCGCGGTCGAAATTCACCACGAAGTGCTGGCGGTCGTTCGTCTTGTTCGGATCGGCACCTTTCGCGGCGAAGATATACACGCCCGGTAACCGCGTATCGTTCAACCGAATCAACGACTGGCCGCCGGTGGAATCGAGTACCGGCTCGAACGTCAACTCGTGCGGGCCGTGAAATAAGTAGTCGGCGGGCCTGGCATTTTCGGGAAACGGCAGCATCAACGGCATGCCGACGTCCACGTTTCGCCGCACGGGCTTGGATGCCAGATAGAACAACATTTCGTGCAGCCAAGGAACATAATCGCGTTTGGCCGGAAACGTGCTTTCGTCGCCATCCAGTGGCACGGTCGACAGCAACACACCGCCGCGACCGTAATTCCGAGTGATCAGCATCGGGTGCTGCGACGTCAATCGAGCCGCCACGATCGGCGTGGATGCCGTGATCGTCGAATTGACGTCCTTCAAGTCCAACTGTTCCGTCGCCGGGATCACCTTCCACCAGCGAGTGAACCTTGCGTCGGTGAAATCGTCGCCGTTTTCCTCTTTGAATCGCAACACCCACGGCAGTTCCAGTGACGAGTTCATCGCGCGTTCGCCAGGGGACTCGTTGTTCGCCGGCGTTTCGAGGCTCGTCAATTCGGCCGGCAACAGATCGTTTCCATCGCCGAACAGCAGTTCGTTGTAGGTCTCCGGTCGCACACGGTCGCCCAACGCAATGAACAGGCCGCCGCCGTCCGCGACATAGCGTTTCAACGCGTCGGCGATCTCCCCGCTGATCCGCGGCACGTTGGCCAACACCACGGCCACGTGTCCGTCGAAATCCGCCGGTTGCAGGCGATTCCATTCAACCACATTCGCTTTGACCCACGGGGCGTCGTTGCCGGCCGGTGTCAAAGCCAGCGACGGAAAGAAGGTCTCGGCCTTCACTTCGTCCAACTGCGGATCGCCGTTGACCAGCAGCACCGGCAAGGCTTGGCTCACCGTGATGGCGGCGTCCGCACGATCATCGCCCGGCAAGTCGTCCGCGCCGATGACCACGCTGATCAGCTTCGAGCCGACCGAGTCGAATTCGTGAATGAATTCCAGCGTGGCCTCGCCGCCGGGCTCCAGTCGTTCCGTGCGGTCGTGATCGGACACTTTCTTGCCGTTGACTTCCAGCGACACCTTAACCGTGCGTGGTTCTTCACCGCCGGAATACAACAGCTTGGTGGCGATCCGCACCGGAAACCCCGGCACCGAAAGTTCGCGAGAAATCTGCAAGCGATCGACGGCGACGTTCGGTCGATTTTCCGCCACGGTTCCATTTTCATTCGCAACATTCACGACCCAGATTCTGGGCCGCACCGACGCCTGTTCGACCAATTGGTCGAAGCCGGTCCAAAGATTTGCATCGTCCGCCGACCACCCGCGAGCTTGTCCATCGGTCAGCACGATGACTTCGCGACCGGGATTCTGTGTGTGACTGAGAACCTGCACGGCGCGCGCGACGGCGGCCGCCAAGTTGGACGATCCGGCCGGTGGCGGCAACCGATCCAATTCTTCTCGGACGAACGCGTGATCCGACAACGGCTTCTCGATGATCGGCCGCACCTGATCGCGGGCTTCGATGACCGCGATGGTGTCGCCGTGGTTCAATTCGCGGAGCAGCTTGCCGGCCCAACGGACGGCTTTTTCTCGCGGCGTCAGATCGTCGCCGCGCCAGCCCATGCTGTACGAACTGTCGATCACCAGCACGATGTCTCGCTTTTGCCCCGACGACGCAACGCGGGCGAACCAACCACCCTTGGCAAACGGCCGCGACAATGCGAAGGCCAACAACGCCATCAGCAGCATTCGCAGCAACAGCAACAGCAGTTCTTCGAGTCGGACTCGACGCCGCTTGTTGCGGCCAAGTTCCAGGAACTGCATCGCCCCCCACTGGACGACGTCATACCGGCGCTTGCTCAGCAGATGGGCAATGACCGGTAACGACACGCCGGCCATCCCCCACAGCATTGGCAGATTGAGAAACTCCCACCCCATAACGGAACCGTCGAGCCTTCACGTCGCGAATTCATTCGATGTAGTACGGATGGTTCTCGTCGGGCATCCGCTCGGAGATTCCAGCTTCGCGTTTCGAGGTAATTCGAGCAATGAAGTGCGAGCCTACCGGTAAAACCCTTCAATGATTCGTACGGCGTCCGGCAGACCATCGACTACGTAGCTGGGTTTGACTTGCGGATCTTCTTTCAGGGTCTGACGACCGTGCCCCTGCGTCGTCAGGAACGTCGTCGCACCGACGCGGTGCCCAAGTTCAATGTCGCTGCCTCGATCACCGATGACAAATGCCTGCTGGGGATCGAAGCCGAACCGAATTGACGCGGTCTCCACGGAACCCGTCTCGGGCTTGCGGCAGTCGCAGCCGTCGTCTGGACCGTGCGGGCAAAAGTAGATCGCGTCGAGACTCGCTCCGTCTTCACGGAGTAATTCCAGCAATCGATCGTGAACCGCCCGCAAGCCGTTCTTGTCGAGATAGCCGCGAGCAATGCCGGATTGATTGGTGACCACGATTCGACCGACGCCAAGTTCTTCCAGCCGCTTCAGCGCGGTAGCCACGCCGGGCATCAACTCGACTTCCTCGGGATCGCACAAGTAACCCTTTTCGACATTGAGGACGCCATCGCGGTCGAGAATGATAAAACGCTTGGACTCGGTCATTGAGTTTGGCTCGTTGAAAACGGCATTCGCCCTGCGGCGACACATATTCAGTCTCGGCTATCTTCGGGCAATGGACTTCACATCGGCAAGTCGACGGGCGTCGAAGTCCTGCGTCGGTTGAGGCGG
>JAQBZS010000159.1 GCA_027622115.1 Planctomycetota bacterium
CGTGGTCGCGCGAAGAATCCGGATCTCGAGTTCCTAGCGAATCTGGTGCGGTTGCGGGGCTATCAGCCGTTGGTATTGAACGCCGGCATGGCCGCCGTGTTGGCCAATAACGCCGACCGGTCGTTCTCCGGCGTGGGCATCGATTTTGGAGCATCGACCTGCGATGCCAGCGTGGCGTTTCTCAGCGAAGAAATCGCACACTGCAATGTCCGCAAGGGCGGCAATTGGATCGATGAAACGCTGGCCCGCGAATTCGACGAATTTGCGTGGGATTCCCGCGGGAACAAGTACCTGGACACGGACTCGGTTG
The DNA here is from genome assembly GCA_027622115.1 of Planctomycetota bacterium. Classification (GTDB taxonomy): domain Bacteria; phylum Planctomycetota; class Planctomycetia; order Planctomycetales; family Planctomycetaceae; genus JAQBZS01. The sequence goes on from JAQBZS010000159.1 coordinate 311, forward strand.
CCACATGGAAGGAATCGCTGAGCGAATCCGTGTGGAACAAGCGGACTCCACGCGAAAAGCGTTTGGCGGAACTCTACGAACAATTGCTGACCGAGTTCGCGGAAGAATTCACCGAACTGATTCGTCGCACGCCGCGAGCCCAAGAACTTCAACAGCCAATCACCCTGGTGGCGTGTGGAGGCACCGCCCGCATCGTCGGCTTCGAAGACTTGCTCAAGGGCGTGCTGCGGGCTGCGGGGTTTCCATTGCAGATCGGAGACGTCCGAGTCGTGACCGATTCCGAGTACACGGTCGCTCGTGGGTTGATGATCAACGGCGAGCTGGAAAACAAGCTGTCACGCACTGCCCACCGCGCCGCCTAGCCTGGACTGTTAAAAAGCTGGTGTAGACCGACCGAAAGTCTGGCGCAGGTTTTGTTCCGCAGTGGAAGACATTGCCTGGTTTTCCAGCCCCGCGAGTCGTCAACTTTGGGTTCTTGTCTGAAGTGAATTGTCCTGTTCGACCCGCTCTGCCAGACGAGTCCAGCCTGAATCCTCAAGCAGTGCCGAAGTGACGGCGACTAGCTGACTCGCGGCCAGCCCATTCGCAATGAATGAGAAATTGTATTCGGAATCACGTAGGGTCATTTGGCTTCGCAGACTTGGCCGACACGGTGAAGATGCCACGATCGTGCTGCTCAAGAAAACTGCAAGTCACCTCAACCTTTTGGTGTGGACTCACCGCCACAAGCGGGGAGGTCGTTGGGTCGGTGGAAGCAACTTGAATGAAGACCCCGACCGAGTCCGCTGGACCGGCATCGAAATGGCCTTTGGCCCTGAAGAATCGCAACTGTCACTTTCGATCGGCCAACTCTTTGAGCGTCCGCACCAACCGACCGGGGTCGTCGGACGACAACGAATCCGGACTGTGTGCGAGCAATGGGACGATTTCTTCCGGCGTGCCGCTGGTGCCGTTTAAGTGCAGCATCGCTTTTGCCGTGCGAACCTGATCAACCAATTTGACGCCATCTCCGGCAAGCCATTTCGGCCACAATCGAATGGTCTCCACTCCCGCGGCGACAAAGCCTTCAATACTGTCCGGGTTTGGAATCAGGCCGATTTGGCGAGCTTCCGGCAGCAGTTTGCGAAACCGTTGGGCCTGCTCGATGCTCCGCACGCCGACCACCGTCCTCGACGGCATGCCGTGCTTGCGGACCGCGGCAGCGACCTTGCGATCGTACTCGTCGCCTTGTTCCTTTAAGTCGAGCAAAGCGTCAATCTTTCCTCGGCACTCGCGCAACGCGGCATCGAGCGTGGGAATGCGTTCGTTCTTGTACGTCGGTTTGAACCACGAACCGGCGTCGAGTTGTTGCAGCTCGGCGATCGTCAAAGCGGCGGCCGACCCCTTGCCGTTCGTGGTGCGGTCGAGCGTCGCGTCATGCAGCAGAAACAGTGTGCCGTCCTTGCTCGTCCGCACGTCCATTTCGACAGCCGTCGCCCCCACTTCGATAGATCGACGAATCGAGGCGACCGTGCATTCGGGACGTTCCAGGCTGGCGCCGCGATGTGCAATGATTTGCTTCACGCCTTTTGCGGCTGCGGCCACGTCGTTGCCGGGAACCGCATCGCTGTGAATCGGCACCAACACAATCTTGCGAAATGAAACCGCTCCGCCGTGGTCTTGCAGCATCAGCCGACCGGTGCGGTTTTGCGAGAAATCCTTGTACTCGGAAAACTTGCTGCTCTTCACGCGAGCCAGCCAATCCTCGCTGCCCACGATGGCTTCCACGATCTTCTTGCCGTTGAGCCAATGCTCGATCCGCGTGCCATCGACGACGATCTTCGAGGTATTCCATTCGCCGGACGGGTTGAGTTGTTTGTCTTGATTGGGTGCGTACAGGGCGTAAAGCGAACCGGTCGCGCCTTTGTGATTGGACTTACCTCGGTCGTCGAGCAACTGGTATTCGCAGCCAAGAATCCGTCCGTTGTAGCGACGGACGCGGTATTTGATTCCGCTGTTGCCACCCTTGGCCAGCTTCCACTCGAACGACAGTTCGAAATCGCCGACTTCATCCTTGTAGTAGATGTGTCCGCCGCGATCGATGCGTTCCAACATGCCGTCCCTCACGATCCATCCCTTCGTGATCGGCTTGCCGTCGAATGAAGTCCAGCCAGCCAGTGACTTGCCGTCGAACAACGAAATCGGCTTGCCTCGGTCGCCGGCAAACGCCGCACTTGCGAGCGATGCGGCGACAAACCCCAGCACGCAGATTCGCAGTTTCACTCGAAACTTGGTCATGATGTCTTGCCCTTTCAACTCGGCTGTGATTCGGAATGATTTCTCAACTCAAGACGCAGCATGTTTGTCAGTGATTTCGCCAACCGACTCTTTTGGATCGCCGGATCACCGACCGGCACAATCCCTTGAACCAACGTTTGGCTCCGCGTGGCCAAGGCGATGTAGGTGGCGCGGACTTCATCCGGTTGCTGTTCACCGTCGTGTGGGTGATCCGAAATCGCCAGGGCATAATCGGTCCGAAAACGCTCACGACACGCTTCCGCCATGCGTTTGGCGATCTCGCCGGAAGGGTCGCCGTGGGACGATTCAGACTCGTCGATCCCCAATAACGTCGACTTGGATTGCGGTGTCGGCGAGACCACTCCGCCCACAAACGACGAGCCCGCACCGCCCGCCTGCATGAGCCGCAACGCCAGCAATCCGGCAGTCGCCGATTCCGCGACCGACACCGTCTCACCACGATCGGCGAGTGCCTGCATCACCACGTCTTCCAAGCGCTCGTCTTCTTCGCCGAATACATAGTGCCCGAGTTTTTGAATGATGTCCGACTTGGTGGCCGCGATCTTGGTTTGGCATTCGTCGGCGCTCGCTCCGTGTGCCGTGATTCGCAGGGTGATCGTGGCTTCGTGCGCGGTGATGCCGACTTCCGGATCTCGGTCACGCGCGGTGAGATCGCCCAGCATTTCTTCGGCGTTGGATTCGCCGATGCCGAAGCAATTGACGCGTGCCCGCTGGATGACGTTGCGACCGCCTGGGAGTCGCGGTCGGACTGATTCGAAGAACATGTGCCGCATTTCGCTGGGAACGCCCGGCATGGCGGCCATGCGGCACACGCGCCCGTCGTCGCGAGTCAGCTCCATCCAGATTCCCGGCGCGGTGCCGCGCGGGTTCGCGATGACTTCACTGCCGCGCGGAAACTGAGCTTGAATCACGTTGCGTTCCGGCATCTCGCGACCGCGTCGAGCAAACATCGACTTGATGATGTCCAAGGATGGTTCATCGAGCACCAGATCAACGCCGGCGAGGTCGGCCATCACGGCTCGAGTCAGATCATCGAGCGTGGGGCCGAGACCGCCCGTGATGAGTACGAGATCGGCTCGCCGGGACGCGATCCGGAATACGGACAGCATGTTGTCGTGACCGTCCGCGACGGTGGAATGAAACAGCACCGGGATGCCGACTTCCGCCAATTCCAGGCTGAGCCATTGGCTGTTGGTATCCAGCTTGGCTCCTGTCGTGAGTTCGGTACCGATCGCGATAATCTCGGCGTGCATGAAGCCTGGCCACATAGAAAATAGTTTGGTCAGCAATGTTGAATCGGCAATTGTTTCACCGGCAACGGTACGTCACAAGGCGACCGATCGGTTCGCGTTTCCCTTGATCGACGATTGACTCGCGTGTCTTCGTCGAGTCACATCCACGACTCAATCAACCCACACCGCCGATCGCAAATCCATGAGAATTCTTCTGTTTGATATCGATGGCACCCTGCTCAACACGGGCGGTGCCGGCCAAATGGCGATGGAAGCCGCGTTGCAGTCTTCGTTCGGCGTGACCGAAAAAGCGTCCGGGATTCCCTATGCCGGTCGCACAGACTTCGGCATCACGCGCGACCTGTTTCAGTTTCACGGCATCGAGGACTCTGCAGAGTCCTGGCGCGGCTTTTTGGCAGCCTATTGCGAACAGCTTCCAAAGGCACTCGCCAAGCGTGACGGCTTGATCCTGCCGGGTGTGGTCGAATTGCTGCATCGACTGAGCAAGACCACCGGTGTGGAACTGGGTTTATTGACCGGCAATCTGAAGGCGGGTGCCACTCTGAAGCTCGCTCACTACGACTTGGACCACCACTTCGACTTCGGAGCGTTTGGCGACAATCACGAGCATCGCGATGACGTAGCTCGAGAAGCACTCGACATCATTCGTCGCCACTTCGACCCACACCAACCCGACGACGTCTGGGTCATCGGTGATACTCCTGCCGACGTACAGTGTGCTCGTGCCATCAACGCCAAGGTCGTGGGAGTCGCCACGGGCACGTACACGTTTGCGGAACTCGATTCGTGTCGACCAGACTACTTGTTCGACGATTTCGGTAATGTGCAAAAGCTGTTTGAACTTCTGAGTTCCCATGATTAGCGATCAGGATCGATTTCATGTCCGAACCCAACGATGAGATTGACGAATTCTTCGACGATGCCGATGCCGAGCCCGTCAAGCGAGCCAAGCCGCGTCGGCAACCGCGCGAAGCGGAAACCAGCGAACCAGACGACGGGTTCGAACCGACCGGTGCGCTGACCGTGGGATTGGCTCTGGTGTACAGCGGAGTCTGCGTGGGCGTGCTGGGAATCATCGCGGCGGTCTGCACGCCGTACCTGTTGTTGAAGCGACCGGATCTGTTTCCGTGGCTGATCGGCTCGCAACTGATCATCATTTCCAGCTTCTATCTTGGCAGCTTGTTGCTGTCGATCAGCGGCCGAATCGCATCACTCGTCGGCGTCACGATGGAGAGCGTGGGAGTGGGTTTCTACCTGTGCATTTTGCTAACCGTTTTGTTCGACATTGTGGGAGTCGCCTTTAGCGGGACGCTGGTTGCCTCGTTGGCTCTCAAATTCAATTTGCCGAACGCATTCGTGAAACTCGGCGACTACGGCGCGGTGGTCACGTTTGCGGGCCACGTCTTTTTCGTCATCTTTCTGTGGAAACTCACCGTCCTGGTGGAGCGACCGAAGCTCGGCATCTTGGCGATACTGGCTTTGGTGTCGTGGGTGGCATTTCCGACGACGGTCGTGCTGTGGAAGAACGGCACCCTGAGCTTTTTCCAGTCGGCGATTGCGGTTGGCGTGAGCGCGCTCGTGGCGTTGATCACTTACGGCAACACGCTGTCGTATCTGCGTCGCGAGTTGGTTGCTCGCCGATAGGTCGGAAGGGCTCCGAGTGGCCGATCGGAATTTAATTTACCAATCGGCATTCCTAGTTTAGTTAATTTATTTAATGACGTACACGCGCCAATGATACCGGTCTCGACGAAGCCGGCGGAACAACGATTCATCGTTCGCTGGATTGCGAGGATAGTTCACCGCAGCGTCCAATTCTTGAGGGACGCCAAGTTGCCGGCAAATGGCGCGGGCGAAGGCGTTTGAATCTCGCGGTGCCTTGGGATCGGGACACGTTTGCCCATGACGGGATTCTCGTACATGGTGTGATTGGCACCTTCGCGAACGAAAGCGCAGCCGTGGTTCTCGATGTGGCGAATCAACTCACGCCGCTTCATGTCGGAATCTTGGCGTTGACACAGGATGTTCTTCAAGCAGCGGCTTCTCTGCGTTTCAAACCACGGATGTAAAGCGTTCAACATCTGCGGTCCGGCATTGCCATTCGTGGGCGCGCAAATGGCTGGGTATTGATTTTTCATCCCCCCCCCACCAGTCTGTGTTGCCCAACAGGCCCAGATTCAACGTTTCGCCAATCGAACATCACTGCGCGTGTATCCATGTCAACTTCTTCCGACTTCTCAGCCGAGTCTTCGGGCGATCCGGCCTTGGGAGTCGAGATCCGCGAATTGAAACAGATCATTCGTGCTCTTCGCGAAGAGTTGGAACAGCTGCGCCACGCCAATCGCCTGGAAGTCGAACGAGCGGCTCATCCATTCCGGTTGGAAATCCGCCAGTTGGAAGACACGGTGACGGCGCTGCGGCGGGAATTGGAATCCGAGGAAGAGAACACGGACGCCCAAGTCAGCCGGCTTGCCGCGGCAGGTCGTCAGGAAAACGCGGAGCTGCGAAAAACCGTCCGCAGCCTGCGGCTGGAACTGGAACAAACGGAAGCCGACCGGAACGTGGCCGTTTCCGGTTCGATTTCTAATTCCCAGCAGGAGATCATTCAGTTGCGGAACGTCGTGGCGGCGTTGCGGACTGAGCTTGAAACCTCCGACAAGCGAGCTAAGCACGACGCGCTGCTCACCAAGACACAGCAAGGCAAGCAGGCGGGCGGCTTACAGGCCACCATCCAAGCCACGCGTCACGAACTGGAACGCTCTCGAATTCGCTGGATGCAAGAGCAATCCGCACTCAAGAGCATCCATGCGGCGGAAGTTTTGCATCTCCGCGAAACGGTGTCGCAACTTCGGAAACAGCTTGAAAATCAATTGGATGGGAAGGGAGCGAATGAGCCACAGCAAATCGGTGGACAGTGCCCACCCAACAGCGGGAAAGGCTCGCCGGAGCCGCGCCAAAGCGAGATGGCCGATGGGCAACAACGTCTCGGGACTGATCAACGGGTTGTGGCGGTGAAGTGGCGACCATCCAAGAAACGTCGTCGGAAGGATTAGAACTCGGTGCCGCGGAAACACTCCGCACCTCACGGTCGCGGCCTGGTGCATTCAAGGTTTGAGGAACACGCATGACCGACACGACAGCAACCGACACGACAGCGACGGACACCGCATCGATCGCCCCCACTTCCACGACGGCGGCAGCGTTGAGCCGAATTCGGTCATCGACCTGGGCGCGTCCCGAAGACGGCCCCGTCGATCCGCAAACCCTGTTGAACATCGTCGATGCACTGGCCGAACTGGAATCGCTCGACGAGCAGTTGGAGAAGCTGATCGAGATCATGTCCACGGCGACTGTGTCCGATCGCGCGAGTCTCTTTCTGTATGACAAGCCGTCGGATGAACTCTACATCCGCGCCGCACACGGCGGCATCAACGAATTGCGGTTGCCGTCCAACGCCGGAATCGTGGGCCATGTCTTTTCCAGCGGCGAAAGCGTCATCATTCGAGACGTCTATGCGGATGAACGCTTCTATCAGCACATCGACAAAGCCACCGGATACAAGACAAAGAGCATTCTCTGCACGCCGGTCAAAACGCGATCCGGCGAAACTCTCGGAGTGGCGCAGTGCTTGAACCGACTGGAAGGCATCTACTGCAAGGACGATCTCGACTATCTCGACCTCATCCTGCGACACGCCGCCCTGGTGTTGCAGGGCACGGTGTCCGTCAACGAACTGCTGTTGAGCCAGCAACAAGAAGCCGAATTCCTGGACGTCGTGTCCGAGATCTCATCCGAGATTCAGTTGGGTCCGCTGCTGCAATTGATCATGGCGATGGTCACGAAAATGCTGCATGCCGAGCGGTCCACGTTGTTCCTGAACGACGAGAAAACCGGCGAGTTGTTTACCGAAGTCGGTGAAGGTCTTGGGGCGACTCGCATCCGCTTCAAGAACAATCAGGGGATCGCCGGCACGGTGTTTCAGTCGGGCGTGGGGATCAACATCCCGTATGCCTACGCGGATTTGCGATTCAATCCGCAATTCGACACGGAAACCGGCTTCTTCACTCGGTCTCTGCTGTGCGTGCCGGTGAAGAACAAACTCGGCACGACAATCGGCGTGACCCAGGTACTCAACAAGATCGGCGGCACGTTCACCACCGAGGATCAGACGCGGTTGAACGCCTTCACCGCTCAGATCTCGATCGCCCTGCAGAACGCGAAACTGTTCGACGACATGCAGAGCATCAAGAACTACAACGACGCCATTCTGCAAAGCATGTCCAACGGCGTGATCACGGTGAACGACAAGCAGTCGATCGTCACCTGGAACAAGGCGGCCCTCAAAATCCTCGGAACCTCCGCCGACCAATTCGCGGGCGAATCCTTGGACACGTTTTTTGGAGACTCCAACGCGTGGCTGGTCGAGAAAGTGAAGAAGGTCGAAACGGACCGCCTGTCCGCGACGGTGATGGATGCCGAGATCAACACGGAAGGTGTGGTCACGTCGGTCAACGTCTCCATCGCGCCGCTGAAAAATGGGAAAGGCGAACCGCTGGGGACCATGATGTTGCTCGAGGACATCAGTACCGAAAAGCGCGTGAAGTCGACGATGGCGCGCTACATGGATCCGGGTTTGGCCGACAAGATCATGGAGTCGGGAGAAGACTTGCTCGGCGGTCAAACGAGCTTTGCCACCGTGTTGTTCTCGGACATTCGCAGTTTCACGACCATCACGGAAGAACTCGGCGCTCAAGGGACGGTGGCTCTGCTGAACGATTATTTCACGATCATGGTCGAAGTGATTCAGTCGGAAGGCGGCATGCTCGACAAGTTCATCGGTGACGCCGTGATGGCCATTTACGGCACCCCGTTCACGCACGACGACGATCCCGATCGAGGCGTTCGAGCGGCGATCAGGATGATGCAGGAGTTGGCCAAGTTCAATCGGACTCGGATCGACCACGGCCTGAAGCCGATCGACATCGGCATCGGCGTGAATTCCGGCGACATCGTGTCGGGGAACATCGGGTCGCCCAAGCGCATGGATTACACGGTGATTGGGGACGGCGTAAATCTGGCCGCCCGCTTGGAGAGTGCCTGCAAGCAGTACGGCACGAACATCCTGATCAGCGAATTCACCTTCGAAAAACTGCGAGGCACCTATCGGACTCGCGAAGTCGACGCCGTGGTGGTGAAGGGGAAAACCGAGCCGGTGCGGATTTACGACGTGCTCGACTTTCACACGGAAGAATCATTCCCGTCGGTGCGTGAAGTCACCGACCTCTTTCGCGATGGGCTGCAACAATATCGCCAAGGGAATTGGGACACATCCATCGACCACTTCAACGGTGTCTTGAAGTTGCATCCCCATGACAAAGCGGCGCAGCTGTATTTGGAACGCTGTCGACGATTGAAAGAGAATCCACCAGAAGATTGGGACGGCATCTCGATCATGACTTCGAAATAGTAAGGATGGCTGGGGTCGGGTGGCTCAAATGCCTGGAGAACGTGGCCGCGATGGTCATCGGTCTGGACGAAACGAAGTGGCCCGCCGTGCGTGCCGAGTTCGAACGCACCGGCCTGGTCCGCATCGAAGACGGCTGGCTGCGGCCACACCCAATGCTGGACACGTACGCCGCCGACAGCCGTCATGCATCCGTGGCGACATCTCCCGCAAACGGCAACTCTAATCGAATACTCACACGCGGCTCTTGGCTCGGGTGACGGCTTGGCGAATGGTTCGTTCGGTCAGCACACCGGTAATATGCAGCCGAAATTCCTTCGTGCCGCGCATGTCGTCGATGGGCTTGGCGATGGCTCGCGCTGCGGCGGCGGCTTTCGCAATCGTCGCGTCGGTCACCGGTTGACCCACGAGCGCCATGCCGGCTGCTTCAGCAAACAAGGGCGTCGGTGCCACGGCGCCCAGCGAGATCCTCGCCGACACAAAGGTTTCACCGGCTTCATCCAGGCCGATCGAAACTCCCACGCCGACGGCTGCAATGTCCATTTCGTTGCGGGGAATGAAACGCCGATAGTGCGAACCACTATTCGCGGGGCGCGGTGGAAAACGAAGCTCGACTAGCAACTCGCCGGCTTGCAGTACGTTGCGACCGGGGGCGGTACAGAATTCGGCAACGGGGACTTCGCGACGTCCGTTGGGTCCAGCCAGCACGCACGTGGCATCAAGCGCGATCAATGCCGGGATCGAATCCGCGGCCGGTCCCGAGTTGCACAAGTTGCCACCAACGGACGCTCGGCTTTGAATTTGAATCCCACCGATGATGCGACAACTGTCGGTCAGCGCCGAGTAGGACGCGTCGATTTCCGCGTTGTCGTAGATGCGGTAGCACGGAACCGCCGCTCCGACTCGGAGGCCTGCGTCCGAGATCTCCAAGACGTTCAATTCCGGGATCTGCTTGATGTCGACCAAGACGTTCGGTTCCAGGCGTCCGGTGCGAACGTGGTCGATCAAGTCGGTCCCGCCAGCCAGGGGTTTCGCTGATCCGGATTCCTTCGCCAGCAGAGCGACTGCCTGATCGATCGAACCGGGAGCCTCGTACTCAAAGTCGTGCATTTGTTGCCAATCCGTGTTCTGGAAGGTTTTTGGGGCCGGTC
>JAQBZS010000160.1 GCA_027622115.1 Planctomycetota bacterium
ACCCGACCCCAGCTCTCCACACGCGTTACGTGCAGACGGTTAGGGACGACCGATGCGGACAATCATGTTCAGCCTGGCTTTGATCGTCGCGATGGTCTTGGAAACCTCGCTGCCGCTGGCCCACGGTCCCGACTGGTTTGCCTTTGTCTTGGCACTCATCCTGTGGCAGTGGGACTGCGCATCGGCAGTCGTGCTGGCGGCGATCACCGGGTTTGGCGCCGATTGCGTTTCGTCGACCCAGTTCGGCGTGCAGATGTTTTGGGCCGTCATCGTGGTTTCCGCCGGGCTGAGTCTGAAGCGTCATGAAGCGCTGTCGTTGTTGCGGACGGCCATGGCAACGTTTGTGATCACCGTGGCATGGCGCCTGGGCTGCGGCACGTCCGACAGTTTGCTGTCCCGCGATTTCGATTGGCAAATTGTCGCGTGGACATCGATCGTCGCTGCGGGTTGGACGGCACTGTTGGTCTTCGTCATCGGCCTGATTCCGCAAGCGTTTCTGTCGTCGACGCATCATCAATCGGCTCGGCGACGAAAATCGAGTCGCTTGACGGGCCTTTCATTGGACTCATAATGCGGCCCTCTCAAATCCGGCAGCAGAACCTCCAATCAAGAATCGCGATACGTTTGGCGGGGGTGAAACGCTGCCTCCGAGTGCGGTGGGTCCGTGTGAACCGAGTCAGGGCCGAAAGGCAGCAGCTCTAAGCATTCCGCCCAGGTGCGCGAGGAGGCAGCGTTTTGCTCCCGCAGTTTTGTTTCCGGCGAGTCAGCATGACGCGTTCCACACGCTGAATAATCTCAGTCGTTGAACCGTCAGCCGCAGGCGTACGCGTGTTGACATCCACAACACGCGTACGCCTTCGGCTCACGGTTCAACGAGCTATTCCCGGCTCTCGCTCGTCCCTCGGTAATGCGGAATCCCCATGAAGAAAAACCCCGTCAAAGCGGCTCTCAAGGCCGGCAAAGCGCAGGTCGGAACGTGGCTCTCATTCGGCGACCTGTATGCCACGCGCGTGATGGCTCGCGTCGGCTTTCCGTGGCTGACCGTGGACATGGAGCATTCGCCGATTGATTGGAGTCAAGCCGCCGCATTATTCGGCGCGATTGCCGATGCCGGTTGCGTCCCGCTGGCCCGAGTGCCACGCGGAAATCACGATTTGATCAAACGAGTTCTGGACAGCGGAGCCCACGGAATCGTGGTGCCGATGGTCAACACCGTCGAGGAAGCCAAGATCGCGATCGCCGCCGCGAAGTATCCACCCGAAGGCGATCGCTCGGTCGGCGGCGGGTTGCACGCGTTGAATTTCGATGCCTCTGCCGGTGACTACTACAAGCATGCCAACGACGAAATCCTCGTGATCTTGCAGACGGAGTCTCCGCAAGGCGTGGAAAACGCCGAAGCGATTTATGCATTGCCCGGAGTCGACGCCATTTTTGTCGGCCCGAATGACCTGACGTTTCAAATGCGTGGACCGGACGGCATCGACCCGTCACCCGACGAATTAGAAGCCATGCTGCAACGAGTTTTGGCGGCGGGAAAGAAGGTTGGCACTCCAGTGGGGCTGCACGTGCAAACCACGGACATGGTTCGCAAACGGACTGCGGAAGGCTGGCAATTCATCGCACTCGGCAGCGAGATGCGGATGATGCTCACACAAGCCCAAGCGTTCGTGGCCGACTTGAACTTGCGGGAAGATGTCGCTGATCTCGCTCGTTATTAGGAGGTGGTGCGGAAGGTGCAAGACTCCAAGAATCAGCAATCTGCGATCGAAGACCGTCCGTCGCCGGTCGGCAGTGATATCAAGTACGACCTATTCTTGGATTGCGTGCATTGCGGCCTGTGTACGTCCGCCTGCCCGACGTACCTCGAAACCGGCAACGAAAACGACAGCCCGCGCGGTCGCATCTATCTCATGCGAGCCGTCACCGATGGTCGTCTCGAACTCGACGACAAGGTGAAGCGGCACTTGGACTTGTGCCTGGACTGCCGCAGTTGCGAAACGGCCTGCCCGTCCGGCGTCCAATATGGCCGGCTGATCGAACCGTTTCGCGTGGGGATCCAGGAGCGAGACGCCGCCGCCGGTCGAGACGTCACGAAAAGCTGGTTTCATCGCTGGATTTTGTACGGGCTGTTTCCCTATCCCAAACGGATGCGAGTCGCCCTGTGGCCGGCTCGGTTGATGCAGCGAGTCCGCTTGAACCGGCTCATTGAAGCGATCGGTCTGACAAAGTTGCTGCCCAAGAAATTGCGGCGGATGTACGAGCAGTTGCCGCGACTGGCTCCCGCCGGCAAGCCGTTCCCCGAGGTGCTGCCCGCGATCGGAGCGCGACGTGCGCGCGTCGGTCTGTTCACGGGTTGCGTGGCCGATGCGATGTTTGGCCAGACCAACTGGGCGACGGCACGCGTGCTGCAAGCCAATGGTTGCGAAGTGGTCGTGCCGCCGCAGCAGGTGTGTTGCGGCGCCATCCACTATCACAGCGGTGCCGCCGAACCGGCGATGGAACGGGCCATCGCGAATGCAGCCGCGTTCAACGTCGACGATCTGGATGCCGTGATCATCAACGTGGCTGGCTGCGGATCGATGCTCAAGGACTACGGCCACATCGCGAACGAATTGCAAACACAAGACGAATTAGCTCGACAACAACTCGGCAAGTTCGCGGCCAAGGTGCGAGATGTCTCGGAGTTTCTCGCGGAACTCGGACCACGACAGCCGACTGGCGAGATCAGATTGAAAGCCACGTATCACGACGCCTGCCATTTGGTGCATGCTCAAAAGGTACGACAGCAGCCGCGGGATCTGTTGTCGCTCGTTCCTGGGCTGGAACTCGTCCCGTTGCACGAGTCCGAGATCTGCTGCGGGGCGGCGGGCAGCTATAACCTGACCGAACCAGAAATGTCCGACGCACTCGCCGAACGCAAACTCGCGCACATCCTGGCGACGGGTGCGGATGCCGTCATCACCGGCAACGCGGGATGCTCGCTGCAAATCCAAGCCGCGATTCGCAAAGCCGGACACCGCATTCAAGTCGTTCATCCCATGGACTTGTTGGACGCCAGCTATCGCGGTGAGCAACTTCCCGCACGTACCGACTGATACGTCACTCATCCCAGGGTCGCGCAGCGCACCCTGGAACGCGATAGTCCCCTCTGTTCCATCCCCATCGGAGTGCCTTGCATGATCGGCTTCGATTATCAGATCGCCTACATTCGATTTCGGAATCTGTCGCGAAAATCCCGTTGCACACATTTTTGAAACCGAGACACGTCCACCCAAGTCGTCATTCAACGCACTCCTCGAATTTCGAACCCGAATACCCAGCGGTCGTCCATGAGAAAATTTCAGTTGAGTTCCGACACACTTCGCAAATTGCTGCTGGTGCCCCCCGTTGTGATCGGCGCGGTGGTTCTCGTTTGGGTGGGGGCGAATGCCAAGAAGCCCGAACGTGTCGCGCACAAAGAACAGACTCGCGTGTTACGGGTCATCAAAGTGGCAAGGTGCGACGTGCTGCCGGTCGTGACCGCGTACGGTACTGCACAGCCTGGACAGATTTGGCGAGCCATCGCTGAAGTTCGCGGACGTGTCAGCAGCGTTCACGATGAACTTCGACCCGGCAGCATCTTGAAAGCCGGTGAAGTCGTCTTGCAGATCGATCGCACCGAGTACGATCTCGCCATCACGCAACTCAACGCCGACATCGCTCAGGCCCAGGCACAGTTGGCCGAACGGGAAGCTCGCGAAAAGAATGACCAGGCATCGTTGGTGATCGAGAACGACACACTGAAACTTGCCGAAGGTGAATTGAATCGAACTCGGGAACTCGCCAAAGACAAAGCGGTGACGTCGGCCGAGTTGGATGCGAAGACTCGCGAAACTTTGGCACAGCGACAGAAGGTGCAGTCCATAAACAACTCGTTGAACCTCGTGCCGTCACAACGAAAGGCGCTGCTCGCCACAATCGCCGTCAAGCAGGCCAATCTCAAGCAAGCGGGAATCGACGCGGACAAGACCACGATCGCCACGCCGTTTGCGTGTCGCGTGGGCGATGTGAGTCTTGAGGTCGGTCAGTTTCTCAATGCCGGCCAGGTGTTGTTCGAAGCTCACGGTACGGCGATGGCTGAAGTGGAAGCGGCGGTGCCCGTCGATCTAGCCGGCACGCTGATTGTGCCGCGAGACAGTCCGCTCGGAAGCACTCTGCCCACGATGCAGGGCGTTCGTGACTTGTTTCACATCGATGCCAACGTCGTCGGGACGTCCGGCAGCGACGCGGTCGGTTGGGACGCGCGATTCCTGCGAATCCGCGAAACACTCGACCCTCGGACGCGCACGATCGGCTTGGTGGTGGGTGTCGATCGACCGTACGAGAAGATCATCCCCGGTCGACGACCGCCGCTGTTGCAGGGGACGTATTGTCGAGTCACGTTGCGCGGCGAAGCTCGCACGAACCGCGTGGTGATTCCCAGATCGGCCGTGCGAGGCATCATGGAGCGTGACGCCGCGACGCCCGCTGCATCGAAGACCGGCGATGCGGCGAATGCACCCCAGCAGTCGGCCGCTGGAAAACGAACGGGCGTGGTCTACGTGCTGGACGAAGACGATCGATTGCGACAACGCGCGGTTTCAATCGAGTTCACGCAGGGTTCGTTCGCCGTGATCGCCGATGGTTTGAGCGGCGGCGAAACGTTGGTGGTGTCCGATCCGACGCCCGCCGTCGATGGTTTGCTGGTCGAGCCGGTGGTCGATGAATTGCTGCAATCGGACGTCGTCGCTGAAGCCGGCGGAAAGCACACGACGTTCAACACTGCGAACGGCTCGCCGAAATCCAAGCAAGCGACGCAAGACAAAGGCGAGCCGCAATGATGGAGATGCTCGTTCGCCACCGCACCGCGGCCAATCTGTTGATGCTGCTGTTTCTCGCCGCTGGCGTGTACGCCCTTCCGCAATTGCGTCGCGAGACGTTTCCCGACTTCGCGGCATCGGAAGTTGAGATTCGCATTGCCTATCCCGGTGCCACCGCCGCGGATGTCGAAGAAGCGATTTGTCGCCGCGTCGAGGATGCGTTGGACGGCGTGAAATTCGTGAAGGAATTGCGCTCGGATGCTCGCGAGGGTCTGGCCGTTTTCACCGCGGAAATGGAAAACACCGGCCACCTCGCCACATTCCAGAACGATCTTGAAACCGAAGTCAAAGCGATCACCGATTTCCCGGACAATGTCGAAGACGCAATCATTCGGCAGCTTGGCCAGACCGACGTCGTGATGGTGTTGCTTGCCGCCGGACCGATGAGTGCGGGCGATTTGAAGGTCTATTGCGAACAACTCAAGGACCGCCTGCAAGAATTACCGGAAGTCTCGCTGGTCGCTTTGGAAGGTTTTTCGGACCGCCAGTTTCGCGTCGAGTTGTCTCGCGAAAAGCTGCGGCGGTACGGCCTGTCGGTCGATCAAGTGGCGAAACTCATTTCGCGGCAAAGTCTGAGCGTCCCGGCGGGCGTGGTCGAAACGGGTGACAGCGACATTCTGATTCGGTTTGTCGAGGAACGCCGGTCGGTCACCGAGATCGAGGATGTGGTGCTGACCGGAGTTGTTGGCGGAGCAGAAATCCGCGTCCGTGATGTGGGCCACGTGATCGATACGTTCGAAAACCCGGAGGAGAAAAACTTACTGGGGCAGCGACGTGCCGGCGTGTTGCGGATCGAAAAGACCAAGGACGAAGACATCATCCGCGTGGCGCAAGCGGTTCGCTTCTTCGTGCAGTCGGAACGCGAACGGCATCCGCAAATCGAATTGAAGATTACGCAGGACGGTTCCACATTGGTTCAGCAGCGGCTGGACATGCTGGTCACCAATGGCTGGCAAGGCATGTTGTTGGTGTTCATTGCGATGTGGGTGTTCTTCAACGTGCGGCTGTCGTTCTGGGTGGTGATGAGCCTGCCTGTGTCGTTCATGGGTGCGTTTTTCTTTTTGCCGATGCTGGGGCTGACCATCAACATGATGACGATGGTGGCCTTCCTGTTGGCGCTCGGCCTGTTGATGGATGACGGCATCGTGATCGCCGAAAACATCGCCAGCCATCGGGCACAAGGGAAACCGGCCATGCAATCCGCCGTGGACGGCATGCGAGAAGTTTCGTCCGGCGTGCTGTCGTCGTTTCTGACCACGGTCTGCGTGTTGGGGCCACTCGCCCAGCTCTCTGGGTTCATCGGCAAGGTGTTGGAAGTCATCCCGATGGTGCTGATCTTGGTGATGGCGATCAGCCTGGTCGAAGCGTTTTGCATCCTGCCGGCACATCTGGGACATGCACTGCATCACGTCGATGGCAAGTCGGTCGGTGCGATTCGTCAACGAGTGGACGCCGCCGTGGAATGGCTGCGCGAGCGAGTCGTCGGCCGATTGCTCGATCGCTTACTCCGGTGGCGTTACCTGTTTGTCGGCTGCGTGGTCGGTGTGTTCTGCATCACGCTGGGACTCTTCACGTCCGGCGTTGTCGGTTTCCAAGGCTTTCCCGACTTGGAAGGCGATGTGGTCGTCGCCCGAATCTTGTTGCCTCAAGGCACGCCGCTCAACAAGACCGAAGCTGTCATTCGACGGCTGACGGATTCGCTGGATCGGATCAACGAGCGATTCGCGGACGATCAACCGCAGGGCAAGGAGTTGCTGGAAACGGTCAACGTGCAGTTCAACCGCAACCAGGACGCGTTCGAGTTTGGGGCTCACGTGGCGACAATTTCCGTCGATTTGCTCACCAGCGAACAGCGGTCGCTCACGGTCGACGAATTCGTGTCGGCTTGGCGAACGGAAATTGGGCAGCTCCCGGATGTGATCAGCCTGACGTTCGGCGAGCCTGGATTTGGTCCGGCTGGCCGGCCGATCGAGATCCGATTTCAGGGCGAGAACCTGACGGAACTCAAGCGGGCGGCCGGTGAGGCTCAAGCATGGTTCGCGGATTTCGCCGGTGTGTCGAACCTCACGGATGACATCCGACCGGGCAAGCAGGAGGTCCGCATTCGATTGAAGGCCGGAGCCGTGGGACTCGGGTTGGATGCGTCCGCGATGGCCGGTCAGTTGCAAGCCGCGTTTCAAGGGGCCACGGCCAACGATATCCAAGTGGGGCCGGAGCAGTACGAAATCGACGTGCAATTCCAAGCGTCCGATCAAGACAGTTTGGCCGACCTGGACGACTTTGCCTTTGTGTTGGCCGACGGCGGTCAAATCCCGCTGTCCGCGGTGGCCGACATGGAATTGTCCCGAGGCTGGGCTCGAATCGGCCACATTAACGGCAAACGCACGGTGACTTTGATCGGCGATATTGATCCGAAAGTGACCAACACCATCGCGCTGATTCAGAAATTCGAACAGGAGAAGCTGCCGGAAATCGCCGAGCAACATCCGGGTGTGGGCGTGTTGATTGAAGGGGAATCTCAAGAGGCGGCCATCACGAACGCGTCGATGCGGCGAGCCATGGTGATCGGACTCCTCGGGATGTTCTTGCTGCTGAGCTTTCAGTTCGAAAGTTGGCTCGAACCGTTGGTTGTGATGGTCACGATCCCTTTGGCACTGATTGGCGTGATCTTGGGTCACTTGATCATGGGTTTGAACATGAGCATGCCGAGTCTATTGGGATTTGTATCGCTGTCCGGCGTGGTGGTGAACGATTCGATCTTGCTGGTGCTGTTCCTCAAGAAAGCCAGTGCCGACGGAGCCGATATCCTCGAGTCCGCCGCTCAAGCCAGCCGTCTTCGCTTCCGGGCGATCATGCTGACGTCGGTCACCACGATCGCCGGATTGGTGCCGCTGCTGTTCGAAACCAGCTTACAAGCTCAAGTGTTGATCCCGCTGGCGGTGAGCATCACGTTTGGACTACTGGCGTCCACCGTGCTGGTGCTGCTGGTGATCCCGTGTTTGTACGTGATGCTGCATGACCACATTGCGTTGTGATTTCAGGATGGTCGTGAGTGAAAACTGTTCGATACAGTTTGAGGACTCAACCGCTTGCTCGACTCTCTCAAAGGAACTTTCGATGACACACACTTCGCCCGTAACTCGTCGTCAATTCTTGCAAGCGAGCGCGGTCGGCGCGAGTGCCGTCCTCGCCGGCGCACCGACCGTTGTGACCGCGGACAAGGCGGGATCGAAGCACATCGTGGGAGAAGGCGACTACAAGTACGAGGTCATTCACGCGTGGCCGCAATTGCCCGACAAGTTCAATTGGCAGACGACTCATAACGTGGCGGTGGACAAGGCCGGCAACGTGTATGTGATTCACGAAGGCCGTCGCGAGCTGAAAGATCATCCATCGATTTTCGTGTTCGACGACAAAGGCAAATACATCCGCTCGTTCGCGTCGCAGTTTCAAGGCGGCGGACATGGGATCGAGGTTCGACAAGAAGGAAAGCAGGAGTTTCTTTACGTCTGTGCGTACCAACACTGCAAAACGTTCGCCAAGATGGATTTGAAGGGCGAGATCGTGTGGCAACGATTCGCACCGATGGAATCCGGCGTCTATGCCGCGGGCGAGGACACCAAGCCCGAGAAGATTTGGGGCCGAAATCGCTTCATGCCCACGAACTTTGCGTTCCTGGACGACGGCGGATTCTTGCTGGCGGACGGTTATGGTTCGTTTTACATCCATCGCTACGACAAGGACGGCAAGTGGAAGTCCTGCTTCGGTGGACCCGGCGACGGCAAGGGGAAATTCTCCACGCCGCACGGCATCTGGATCGATCGACGAGAGGGACGGAAGCCGGAAGTCGTCGTCTGCGATCGCGCTCATCACACGTTGCAACGTTTGACGCTGGACGGCCAATACATCGAAACGCTTCCGGGTTACGGATTGCCGGCCAATATCGACACGTGGAAGGATTTGATGCTCGTTCCCGAACTGCATGCCCGAGTCACCTTGCTCGACGTGAACCACAAGAAAGTCGCGCAACTCGGGGCGGACGTCGACCGCATCAAGACGAAGAAGGGTATCCGCAACGATCCCAAGCAATGGAATGACGGCAAGTTCGTCCACCCACACGACGCCTGCTTCGACAACGACGGCAACATTTTGGTGGCCGAGTGGGTGGCAACCGGCCGCATCAGTAAGTTGAACCGGCTGGCATAGCCCACCAATTCAAAATCACACAGGAGCCGCCGATGATCCGAATCACTCTGACGATTGCGTTCGCCTTGAGTTGCACGAGTCTGCTGCCGGCCGGCGACTGGCCCGCTTTCCGAGGTCCGAAGAGCGACGGGATTTCGACCGAAAAAGGCGTTCCCACTACTTGGTCTGCGGATCAGAACATCAAGTGGAAAGTTGCGTTGCCGGACCGAGGCAACAGTAGCCCGATCGTGTCGAATGGCCGAGTCTTCTTGACGTGTGCCCAAAACAAGGGCGGCAGCCGATCGCTGTATTGCTTCGACCGCAAGGACGGAAAGCAGTTGTGGGTCAAGACCGTGGCGTTTGAAGCGAACGAAGTCACTCACTCGACCAACCCCTACTGCGGCTCGACTCCCGTGTCGGACGGCAAAAAGGTCGTCGTGTTTCACGGCTCCGCCGGTTTGTATTGCTACGACTTCGACGGCAAGGATCTGTGGAACGTCGATCTCGGCCAGGTCACGCATATTTGGGGCTACGGGACGTCGCCGATCCTGCACGACGGCAAAGTGCTACTGAATTTTGGACCGGGCAAGGTCACGTACATGGTGGCTGTGAGCCTGGAAGACGGCAGCATCGCCTGGAAGACCGACGAACCGGGCGGAAACGACGATCGCCAGGGCCGCATGGTCGGATCGTGGAGCACGCCCATCATTGTCAAGGTGGGCGACGAGGATCAGGTCGTGTGTAGCATGCCCACGCGAGTCGTTGCGTATTCACCAGCGGACGGTTCGATCCTGTGGACGGTCGACGGGTTGCCCAGTTCGCGTGGCGACCTCGTTTATACGTCGGTCCTGACATCCGGCGATTTCGGTGTCGCGATGGGTGGTTACAAGGGACCGTCGCTCGGATTCAAACTTGGCGGCACGGGTGACATGACGGAATCCAATCGACTGTGGCACGAGAAGGCCAGCCAGCCGCAGCGAATCGGTTCCGGCGTGATCATCGGCGACCACATCTTCATGGCGAACGCCGGCCCAGGCACGTACCAGTGTCTTGAACTGAAAACGGGCAAGACGGTGTGGGAACAACGGATGAGCGGCGACAATTGGGGCTCGCTGATTCACGTGGACGGCAAACTCTTCGTCACGAACCAAGAAGGCGTCACCCGCATCCTCGCTCCCAACCCAGTCAAATTCGAACTGCTCGCCGAAAACAAACTCGGCGAACCAAGCAACGCCACGCCGGCATTCTCCGACGGCGAGATTTTCCTACGAACGGACAAGGCTGTGTATTGCATCGCGACCTTGGCCAAGTAAGGGGCGACGCTGAAATTAAACCGGCATTTGATGTAGTAGCTGGATTCGCCAGAATTCAGTCTCGAT
>JAQBZS010000161.1 GCA_027622115.1 Planctomycetota bacterium
GGAATCGGCATTAATGCTTGCCGAGGCATGTAGGCTTGTCGATAGGTCGGTTGCGTCGCCGCATTCAGCGTGGGCAGAAACTGGTGATTCGCTGCGGTCAATGGGGCTTGAGGAGCGTATTGCAGCGGTCGAGCCGCCATGGTTTGCCGTTGAGCTGGAATTCCGGCTGCAATCATGGCTCCGTTCGGTGACTTTCGATCCTGCAATGTGGCCAACCGAGATTGCACTTCGGGTTGATGCCAATTCGCCAGCAAGGCTCGCTGATAGAACGCCTCCGCCTGCTGAGATCGGCCGGTGTCCTGATAGAGTTGGCCGAGATGCGCGAGTGCCGTCGGATGGTTCGGTTCGGCGACCAGTGCGTGTCGCAGAGATTGTTCCGCTGCGACGTGATTTCCCTGTTCACGGTGCAGCCAAGCCATTTCCACGTGGGCCGAGGGCGAAATGGGGTCGGTGCTAACCCACGCCGTCAACAATTCCCGACTTTCAGCCGTTCGTCCCTGGTCCATCATCATCTTGGCCAGCCCGTGGTACGAGGGCTGGTGTGTGGGATCGACGTTGAGCGCGTGCTTGTACGTCCATTCGGCATTGGTGGTGTCGCCCTGCTTCTGCATCGCCGCGGCCAAATTCGAAAGGTAATCCGGGTTGTGCGGATCATCCGCCACGGCTCGCTGGAATTCGTTGCGGGCTTGTGAGTAATTGCCTTGTTTGTAATAGCCCATGCCGGACTCGTTCATCACATGACCATTCATGAACCCGCACCCGGACAACGCGCCGGCGATCAGCCCAACCAACACGATCGATAAACCACGATTTCGACGCGCAGCCGAACCGGTCGAGAAACCGCCAAGAATAATCCCGCAATGGCGCATAGCGATGCATCTCCAGAACGGACCAATTCCGTTCGTAACGAGGAATGGCATCTCCCGTCCGCGGAAGACCCCCAATGAAGGATCAAGACGTGGGACGGAAAAGCAAAGTGTGAAATGAGAGGCAAACCGAAACGGTTCGCGGCGGGAGAGGAGAATTGATGCTCGGAGAGGGGCTCTCGGTCGAGAGCGGCGGGAGAGTAGTCAGGCACCAAATCCGCCGCAAGATCGACTTGAAGATGACTTGCCGGACTTCCTTGAGCACGCGGAATCGCCGGGACACACCTCACGAACGGCAAACTCCGCAGGGGGCCGAATCGCGGCGGACTTTTGGCTGAATAGGGCGTGCATCCGCTCAAAACTCACTGATACGATGACCCTGGATCAACAGCCGGAGAAGAAGCTTCGACAAACAGCCTGGACACTTGATTTTGTTGTCCTGAACCGCCTGGTCGCGGCACATAACTCCATATCCTTGTGCCATTTGGGCCGAAGTGGCCTGGAATCATGCAAGTTCTAATCATCTGTTTAGACTCGAAGCGCGACAAATTGAGCCGGTAACGTGACACATCGCGGGAACAACAGCGGAAACGGCGAAATTGCCGGTCTGCGGAGATTCCTAGCCGGGGAACCGGCAGTGAGGATGACGGATATGCTGCATTCATTGTGGTCAATGGGCGTGAGTTGGGCTTCGAAAAGACGCCAGGCTCGAGATTCCGTGGGAACATCTCGCAATTCGGCGAATCGTCGTGCCAGACGCCGCTCGCAGCAGTCCCAGCTTCAAAGTCCGGTTTCGCCAGCCGAAGTGCTTGAGGAACGCGCGTTGTTGGCTGCGTGGGTTTCGCAAGGACCCAGCCCCGCGCTCAATCCGGAAGTCGAAAACCTAACCGACGGCGACACCACGACGCTCAACGACAACATGGCCGTGGGCGCGATCAGCGACGTTGTGGCGCATCCGACCAACGCGAACATCGTGTATGTCGGAACGACCAACGGCGGCGTTTGGCGGACACGCAACGCTCAAGATCTGGTGCCGACCTGGGTGCCGTTGACGGACAGCCAGTCGTCATTATCGATCGGTGCGATCACGCTGGATTCGGTCAATCCCAACAAGATCGTCGCGGGGATCGGTCGTTTCAGCACCGTGAATCAGGACGGTGGTTCCCGGAACGGTTTGTTGGCTTCCGACGATGCCGGCGACACTTGGCGATCGATCACGGACGCGCGGCTCGTGGGCCACAACTTTGTGGCGGTGACTTCACGCGGCAACGTCATGATGGCCGCCAGCAATGCCATCGGCAGCGGAGCCAACAGCGGAGCGTTGTTCCGAAGTATCGACAATGGAGTCACGTGGTTTCGAGTCTCGGGCGTCAACGGCATACCCGTGGGCAGCGTCCATGATTTGGTCGCCGATCCGTCCAATATCAATGTGTACTATGCCGCCGTTTACGGGAACGGCATTTATCGATCGGATGATTCGGGTCTGACGTGGACGAATATCTCAAAAGCCGACACGACCGTGGGTGGCGTGCAAAACACGATTACCGCGGCGACCGAAAACAACAATTCAAAGCTGTCGATCTCGCAATCGGGCCGGCTTTACGTCGGAGTCCTCGACCAAGGACAGTTGGCATATATCGGGTATACATCGGATGGCGGCTCGACCTGGACCAAGATGGATTTGCCGTCCACACCGGAAGGTCTGCCGACGCTCAATGCCAACGGGGTGACGCCTTACAACCAACCCGGCGACGATGGGTCCATTCACTTTTCGCTCGTGGTGTCTCCCACGAACGAAGACATCGTTTATGTCGGCGGCCAAGAACAAGTCGGCACGCTAACAACAGGCAACTCGATCGGCGCGCGGGCGCGAACGGGTCGATTATTCCGCGGGAATGCGAGTTTTTCAGCAAATGGTGGCTCACCGTCCAATCAGTGGGTGCATCTCACGCATCGTAACGATGTTGGTGTCATACCAAGCGGCGGAACTCGCAATGGCTCGGCTCCGTTTTCGGGTTCCCGAGCCATGACGTTCGATGCAGCGGGGCAGCTCATCGAGGTCAACGACGGCGGCATTTACCGTCGCACGTCGGCAAGTACGAATGCAGGCGATTGGTTTTCGATCAACGGGAATTTGAGTATCGCCGAAATCCTCACCGTGACTTACGACACACTCAACGACGTGATCATTGCCAGTTCCAACGACCTTGGAACGTTCCAACAGACAACGGAAGGCAGCCTGCAATGGGATACCCTGCAATACCGCCCAGTGAGCGACGTGGGAGTTGATCCTTCGTCATTACCGGGCCGGTCGCGGCGTTATCGCATCGACGGTTTGGAACTCGTGACACAAGAGTACGATTCCTCGAATGTGCCGTTCGGTTCTGAAATCCGTAACCCGATCAATGGACTCGCCAGTTCCGGTAGTCCATTTACACAATTGGTCGTCAATCGTGTCGATGCGCAACGAGTCATTGTTTCGAACGGCGTGAATTCGGGACTTTTGATGACCAACAACCAAGGTGGTTTTTGGAGTATGCTCCAACCAACCGCCGCCCCCAACGAGGGCACTCTCATTTATGGCGGCCAAAGGCAAGGACAACAGAATCCGAACGTCTTGTATTACGGAGAATCGACCGAGGTCTACTTCACGAACAATATCACAACCACGCCACCCGCCCCCATTGCGGGTCTTCCGGGGAATGTGTCCACGATCCGTGCCCTAACCGTGAACCCGCTGGACTACGCAACGGTTTATGTGGCCGACAACGACCAAGTCTTTCAGTCTATCGATAGCGGTGCCACCTTTATCGACATCAGCATGCAACTCCAAGACTTGGGGGTCCGTGATATCCGGACGTTGACTTACATCGACGGCAATCCGAATGACGGCATTATCGTGACAACGGAACTTGGCGTTTTTGTGACCACGCAGGCGAATATCGGCAACTGGGCAACGTTTGGAACCGGTTTACCGAATGTTGCCATTACAGACACGGTCTACGACGCGTCCGACGACTTGCTCATCGTGGCAACATTGGGGCGCGGAGTTTGGACGTTTCCATTCGTCAACAATGAACTCAACGAGCTTCAATCGCCCGTCATGATCTCTCCAACCGGATCGGTGGAGAGTGGTCGACCGGAATTCCGTTGGACCGGTGTCACGAACGCGGTTTCCTTTGAATTGCTGGTCAAGAACGCGAACACCGGCGTGGAAGTCCTTAAGGAAGTCACCACCCGCACCAACCTCACGCCGAGCGTCACGCTGCCGGAAGGCACGTATCAAGGCACCGTGCGGGCCAAGAATATCCGCGGCGATTTCAGCGATCCAAGCAACACGGTCACATTCCTGATCGAAGTCCCCTCACCCGACTCGCCAGTGTTTTCCAGCCCGGCAGCCGTGCTTACGGACACCACGCCGCTGTTTGAATGGAGTGCCGTTCCCAACGCCGAAAACTATGAGTTGGCGGTGTACGACCTGGCGGGCAATCGCGTCATCATTCAGCGGGGACTGACGGTCACTTCGTATGAGCACTTTGCCCCCCTCGCCGAAGGGACTTATAACGCTCGCGTGCGAGCCTTCAATAATGTCGGCGAAGCCGGGCCGATCAGCCCAAACCATGAATTCAACATCAGCGTGCCCGCGCCCGCTCGGCCGGATTTGATTGGACCCAATGACCCGAACAAGCCGGCAGAGACCGTCACGCTCAATGTTCGCACGCCGACATTTGAATGGACGGCTGCGCAGGGCGCCGCGAAGTACTACGTCTGGGTGACGGACGTCACTCGTCGTATCAGCGGCGTGTATCGAGAAGATGATATTATCGGGACGACATTCAGCTTCAGCAGCACTACAAAACCGGACACCTATTCCAAAAAGTTTCCTGAAGGAACCTATACGTGGTGGGTGAAAGCGTTGAATGAATCGTACAACCCCAAAGCTTCGTTGGCGACGCGGAATGCCGAGTCCAGTGCATGGTTGGGTCCGTTCTTCGTGACGATCGACCTGCCGATTCCCGCAAAAGTCAGCATCACTTCGCCCGGTACAACCACGACGACCGTACGCCCGACATTTCGTTGGACCGCTTCGGAAAACGTGGTGCGTTATGATTTTTGGTTGAATCGCTTGAACGCCGCCGGCACTGCGGTACTCGAACGTCAGGTGATTCGAAACCCAATGTTGACGACAACAACGTATCCATCCCCGAAAGACTTGATCCCTGGGCGATATCGATTGCAGGTCAAGGCGTTCAATGATTCGAACGAAGGCGTCTGGAGCGACATCCACGACTTCAACGTCGCGCCCCCGATTCCAACTGCGCCCACGATTCTGTCTCCGTTGTTGAATGCTGTCGGGACGACGGACGATTTGTTCCCGAATTTCAGTTGGACCGCCGTGGCGAATGCGGCCTATTACGAATTGTGGATCAATAAGATTGACTCGCAGGGCGGTTTGGTTCAGGCTCGGTTCTATCGTCTATTACCAATAACGACGACGTCGTGGGAAGCGACCTTCAACTTTGGCATCGGACACTTTCGGGCTTGGGTCTACGGTTGGAACGAAGGTAACCAACGCGGCATATCGAGCGCGCGATACGACTTTGAAATCGCTACGGCCACGCCAACCACTCCCGTGATCATTCGACCGACCGCCGGTGTGGTGAACACGAATTCGCCGACGCTGGAATGGACGGCGGTCGCCAATGCCGATCGTTATCAAGTCTATATGCGATTCCTGTCCACGGCACAGGTTGTCCTCAATAACCAGAATATTCGTGGAACGACCTATGTCCCGGACTTTGGTCTTCCGATCGGCACTTATCAGTTCTGGGTGCGAGCCATCAATCTGGCCGGACAGTACGGCGGATGGTCCAATCCCGTTTCGTTCGTGGTCGTCAGCAATGACACGCCTGCGAAGTCGATTTTGCCGTTCAACGATGACGGTGAGCCGGGAAATCGACAGCAGCCGACCGCAGTCGAGGCCGAACCGACGCATGAACTCGAATCGGATGTGACGATCGCCGCCTTGGATCGCAACGTGTACGACGTCACCGCGACGTACGCGACGCCACATGTCGTGCTCGACACCACGTCCAGCACTAGCGGTCCAGCAATCGTTGGAGAAGCCGTTGCGGTGATCGACGCAATTCCAACCGACAACTCACCCGAGATCGCTTCCGAGGAATTGTTGGCCGAGGTCATGGCTACGTGGCCGGATACCGACTGGTGGCTCACAGACGACGTGGCGGCGATCGAAACGTCCGGCGAAAACCCCGCTCCCGTGGGCGCGGCCGCAGCCGTTGGTATTCCGATTGTTCTCGGACAGGTTGCCCCGATTCGACGTCGCAAAAAGCTGGCTTCACGCGAATAGGCGACTCAATCATCCGAATGACAATCGGTAGACGTGGCTCACCAAAGACCGGGACTTGGCAAACAATTCATTCGTAAGACTCACGAATTCGCCGGACGGCAAGCAAATTCCGTGCTACACCAGTCCGGTCAGCGTGCCGGTCGAATCGCGGAAAGTTTCGGCGGCGACACCCATCTTCTGGATCAGCGTCAGCAACACGTTGGACAGCGGCGGATGATTCTTGACGTCGAACGCCAAATGCCGACCGTGCTTCAAGCCCAACCGCGAACCGCCCGCCGTCAGCAACGGCAGGTTCTTCGGCGAATGTTCTCCACCCTGACCCGAATTCATGCCGGACCCAAACAGCACCAACGTGTGATCCAGCATGTTGCCTTCACCGTCTGCGGTCGACTTCAAGAACGTCAGGAATCGCGCGAGGTGCTGCAAATGAAAACGGTCGATCACCGCTAGTTTTTGCAGCATGCCCGCGTCACCGCCGTGGTGCGAGAGTTCGTGATGGTTTTCGCCGCCGCCTCCGTAGCCGCCAGCTTCACGCGACCATTCGAACGAGATCACTCGCGTGGTGTCCGTGATGAATGCCAAGTACGACAGCTCCAGCATGACGTCGATCCACATCGGTCGATCGTGACCATTGTGCGGCTGGCTTTCCAGTTGCAGGCCGTTCGCATCAACCTTCGGCTTGGGAACGTCGATCCAGGATTCCAAGCGGCCGACTCGACGTTCGGTTTCTCGAACGGATGTCAGGAATTGGTCCAGCTTTTGACGGTCTTTGCCGCCTAGCCGGCGATTTAAGCCCGTGGCATCGGCGAGCACGCTGTCCAGAATCGACTTCTTCTCGGCATAGCGCCGCAACGTGGCGGCTCGATCGTCCGCGCTGTCTGGAACAAACAGGCGTTCGAACAGTCTACGCGGCGAGTCCTGCGCCGGGATCGGAGTACCGCCGCGATCAAACGACAACGTGTGCGAATGACCGGCCGCTCCGGTCCCGGACGAATCCGAGAACTGCAACGACGGAAACCGCGTGTCCTTGCCGTGGACTTCCGCCACGACTTGGTCGGCCGAAACCGAATTCGTGTAGTCATTGCCGGGTGCGGCTTGCAGATCGGCGCCCGTCAGCCATGTGTCCGCGCCGGAATGGCCACCCTTGGACGCGGGATGACCAACACCCGAAATCACCGTGAAGTCGGCTCGATGTTCTTTCAACACGCTCAACGTCGGCGAGAGCGTGTAGTCCTTGCCAGCGTCTTTCGGCACCCATTCGGCAATGTTGACGCCATTCGGCACATAGCAGCAGATCATCCGCGGATGCACGCCGAGCGACTTGGCCAACGGCTGATACGTGGATGGCCGAGCCACGACTCGCGGCAGCATGGCGTCGAGCAGCGGCAGGCTGACGCAGGCTCCGAGTCCACGCAGCATGTGTCGTCGAGAGATCGGTTTCAGTGTCATGTTGACCTCGAAACAAATAGTGACGGGCGAGCACCAGCGGACCGTTGACGACAGTTCCGACGGACAGAAACAACAGCAGAGTCGATGTGAACGAAAGTTGCGCATACCAGGACCGCGTTGCAATCATTCCCAAAACAACGCCGATGGTTACGAGAAGCAAGTCAGCCACACCAAAACGATTCCAGCCGTTCGACGAATGCTGATCACGTTCAACGATCTCAGCCATCGAATTACCATTCGATTCCAATGCATGTTATTTATTTCGACCGGAATGGCTCGGAAGCCACGATAAATTGGATCAGCGACTTCATCGTGTCACCCCGAGTCTTGAGATGATCCACGCACGCGTTGACGTGCAATTGATCGGCAATGCCGAGTTCCCGGCCCAATGCATAAGTCATCATTTTCCCCGCAAGACATTTTAGAAACAGATCCTGCCGAGCCATGAGCGCTTCCTGCAAACTGTCGATGCCGTTGATCTCGGTACCGTCAAGCAACTTCGAAGACGCGTCAATCATCGGGTCGTTGGCACCGATCCGTCCCTTGTAGCCGTGACCCTCGCGTTCTCGCCAATCTCCGGACGCGTCGTAATTCTCCAGGGCGAACCCGAGTGGATCGATCTTGTTATGGCAGCGAGCACACTGTGGCAGCGATCGATGAATCTCCAGCCGTTGCCGCACGGTGGCCTTGTCGAGGCCGGGGACTTTCGGAGCGATTTCGCCCGCATTGGCCACCGGCAAGCCGGGATCGATGCCCAGCACGTTCTTCATCACCCACGTCCCGCGTTTCACGGGCGACGTCCGCGTGCCGTTCGATGTGGTCGAGAGAATCGAGGCCTGCGTCAGGATGCCGCCTCGATGGACTCCATCGGGCACGGGAACGCGACGGAAGTGATCGCCGCGGACACCCGGAATCCCGTAGAACCGACCGAGTCGTTCGTTGATCATCACAAAGTCCGATCGCACGAAATTCATCACGCTGAGATTGCTGCGGAGGACTTCGCGAAAGAACGCGAGCGATTCCTCGACGATGGAAATCTCCAAATGCCGATCGTAGCGGCGATACAAGTCCTGCGCGGGCGGATTGGCTCCGACCTCGCGCAAGCCCAGCCACTGACCGGCAAAATTGCGAACCAACTCTTGGCACTTCGCATCGGGCAGCATGCGTTCCACTTGAGCGGCCAGCACTCGCGGATCGCTCAACCCGCCGGCATCCGCCAAGCGAGCTAATTCGGCGTCCGGCATGCTGCTCCACAGAAAGTACGACAACCGGCCGGCGAGTTCGTGGTCGTTCAAGCGTCGCGCCACGTGTTGACCGGGAGCCGTCGCTTGCTCCTCCGGTTCGGCCAGAAACAGAAAGCTCGGCGAAATCATCGCCGCCACCAGCGGCGTTTTGATGGCCGACACGAACGACGGCGCTTGCGGACGCACCGTGTCGAACAGTCGCAGTTTCTCGTCGATCTCGTCGCCCGTCACGGGCCGCCGCCAAGCACGCGGCATGAAACGCGCGAGCACTTCGCGGGCGTAGGCGCGTTCGTCCGTTTCCTGGAGTGGCGATTCGAACAGGATGCGTGAATGACTGCGTGGGGGCCACGCCGGATGCAGCGGGCCTTCAATCTCGAACCAGTCCACCCACAATTCGGGCCTCGCGAAATCGTCACCCGTCTGGAACCAAAAGTTTTCGAGTTCCTTGGGGATGTCATAGGCGTACTCGATGGTGAGCCCCGCGCCGTCCGTCGAAAAACGCGCCCGCACTTCGAACACCTTCGGAGCCTTGAGCGTCGCATCGACATCCAGCTCGGCCAGCACCGCCGGCTGGCCTCCAAGATGCCGGATCAGCTTCATGCGAGCCGCCCCATAGTCGTACATGCGGTCCGTCTGGAAATGCTGGAGCGTGTCGTCGAACGCCCGCCGAGCATATTTCTCGCGAGTCGGGTTCTTCTGGATGTCCTTGTCCATGCGTTGTTGAAGGAACGGCCGAGCGGACGCGACAACTTGATCGCGAGTCGGCACGACCCCCGCCGCTCGAATTCGGATGACGTATTCGCCGTCATGCGGCAGCTTGAACGTGCGGGCGTTGAGCTTCTTGTCCCAGCGTTCGTGGTGCAGGATCTTGAAGCCGTCCTTGGATGGGTTGTTGCCGCCGTTGACGATGAGTCGCTGACCGTCGTAGTTGACGCGATTGGAATCGCTGTCGCCGGATTCGGGTTGAAACCGCCATTTGATGGTCGACGGCCGAGGACCTTCCACGAGTGCCCGGTCGAGAATCTTGCGAGCGGCGTTGTAGTACAGCTCGAGGTGCAGGGGCGATGTTGTGAGCGCTCCGCCGTTGTTGTCGAACCCGCCGGCTGGTGGGTCTTGCGGGAAACCGGCCGTGTCGAAGTCGATGCCGATCAGATCGCGAATCGTGTTGCGGTATTCGGCTCGATTAATCCGCCGCAGCACGATGGCGGAATCGCGGCGATGCAGTTCCGCGCGAGCCATTTGCCGCGCGATCCAATCGACAACCTTCGCGACTTCGTCGGGCTGTGGTTGAGTCTCGTCTTCAGGCGGCATTTCGTGACTGTTGAGCACGTTGACGACTTCGCCCCATTTCCCCTTCGCGACTGGATCGAGGAAATCGTTGACCAACTGCACGTCGACACGGAATTCGCCCTCTTGAGCAGCCGGGCCGTGACAACCGATGCAGTGCGACTTGAGAAACGGCTTCAGGACTTGCTCAAACCCCGCTTCGTCGGCAGCCATTTTAGGCCGCTCGGTTTCCGCCAATTCGG
>JAQBZS010000162.1 GCA_027622115.1 Planctomycetota bacterium
GGTCTCTGGTTACCGTCAGTTCGCCCAGATTATCAGAAATCGAAGATTACCCCTATTGACGTCCACGACATGATCCGTCTGCGCGCAAAAGCTGACATGCACCCCGGTTGACTGACGCCGCTCAATCGATCTTGAGGTCACAACTACCATTGAGATAAAAGCTTGCGACTTCGGCAGGGTTGGCCGGAGCTTCAATTCTTCACGCTTGAGACTCTGACCGGCAGGGACGCCAATGGCTCATCACATCGCTCCGCCGCAGGTTGCCGCTCGTTCGCGGGGTCGCTCCATTGCGATGCGATTCTTTGACTCCCTCCGCTGTGGGCTGTCCACGGAATTTGCTCGGCACTTCCTGGTCGGTTCGCTCGTCGGCGGCTGTCTGATGGCGATCCTGTACCAAACTCTGGCAACATTCGGCGCGGACCTCGTCGTCGTTTCCGCGATGACAATCGCCGGTGGACTGTCATTCTGCGTCGGAACAAGTACTGCGGGCTGCACTCAAATCGATCGCCGGTTGGATGCCGTCGCGCACCTCGGTCTGGCGATTGCAGTCGTGGCGTTTGGGCTGCTGACTCCGCTGTCCTTCGGCATTTTCGAATGGGCGGGACTCGACGTCTTGCAGCAACTCGGCATGCGACTACTCGTGTCGATACTCGCCATCGGCTTGGTCTTGGTGATTCCGGTCGCTGCGGTCGGGCGATTGGCCGAAAGCTGCCGCCTGAATGCAACGACTCCGCAGTCATCCATCGGCCCGTTTCTGCTGGGAATCGCCGGCGGCACGGTGGTGTGTGTCGCGCTGGCGTCCGTCGCGCAAAGATTCGACATCGTCGTTTGGATGTTGGTTTTGGGGCAGCTCGGCATCGGCGTCCGGTTGGTCGCGTGGGCACCTCCCAGTCGCAACGCGGATCAGGAAACCGAGAGGCTGCCAGCCACAAGTGGACTGCAGGCCCTGCTGAGCGTAGTCGCCGCGACGACCGTTGGATTGCTAACTGCCGGGCTCTGGCGCGTGCTGCAACAACTGATGCCGACAACCACCGGCCTGGTGTTTGTGGCGAACGCAATGATCGCGTTCGGGGCGGGATTGCTGCCGACGATTCAGCGATCGATTCGAGAAACAGCTCGTCGCAAAGTCGCGGCGTGTGTGCTTTGCCTGGCGAGCGTGTGTTCGATCGGCTTGGTGGCCTCGTTCGATTTCCTCGTGCGGCTGTGTTTGACGGCGAACGCCCACATCTCGGACACGTGGCTCCTGGTGTTGGCCAGAACCGGAATCACGGCCTTGATGCTGTTGCCGTGCGGTTTGGCGTGCGGTGCGATTCTCGCTGGATTCGGTCCCTCGAAGACCGGTACGTCACGGGGCGGATCGCTGCAACTGACGTTGGTGTCGATCCTCACGGGACTGATTGCCGGTCGATGGCTGATCGCCGGTGGATGGGCAATCGTCGAACTACTGACGATCGCCAGCGCGGCGCTGACATTGATTGGTGTGGCGAGCGTTTTTTGGCGAGAAACGAATGTTCGGACGGACTCACCCTCGAATCACGCGCGTCCGTCGATCGCGCCAAGACTTTTCGTCTTCACCCTTTTTCGCTCGCCATGGTTTCCGCGATGCCTGTCGGTCGCGGCTGCCGGTTGCGTGGTCGTGTCGCCTTGGTTGCTTGCCGGGTATTCGCCCGACGTCGCGTCGCGTCGCTTGTTCAACACGCAGGTGTTCGCGGCGTTTCGCAACGGCACCGACTTCGCGGAATTGGATGGCCTCGATGATGCGCGTCTTGTGGAAACACGCGAATGCCGAGCCGGCACGCTGACCGTATGGTCGACTCGCGGCTTCCATCGGCAACTGCGACAAGACGGCATCCCGCTGTCCGCCGTCAGTACGAACACGCGAATCTGTCCGCACCAACCGGCGGAGATTCTCGCCACCGTGATTCCGATGGTGCTTCACGAGAGCCCACGAAGCGTCCTGTTGTTGGGGACGGCCGGTGGGGTGCCGGTCACAACCGCGTTGGAGTTTCCAATTCACAGTCTGCGCTGGTCCGATGCAGACGAAAGCCGAGTCGCACTGATTCGTGAATCGTTGTGGACCCGCTCGAATGTGGTCGAGGCGGCGGCGGCGACCGTCGCACCGGATTCGACAGCCGACGCACCCCTGCCATTCCTGACTGTGGGCGAAATCGCTCCCGTCGATTCGCGATCATCGACTGCCGCCGGATCCTTCAACGACGACCGCTTGGATTTTGTCTCGCTGCCAGCCGAACAAATGGTCGTCATCGAACAGGGCGTGTACGACGTGGTGCTTTCGTTTCCCGAGTCCGCGGCGTTACTCGCCGGCACGGGCCAATACACTCGCGAGTTTTACCGCCGCGCGGCCGAACGCTTAACTCGCGACGGCCTGTTCTGTCAGCGATTTCAGACCGCGGATTTCGGCCCGCAACCCACGCGGGAACTGCTGCACACGCTCGGCCAAGCCTTCAGCCACGTCGCTGCGATCGAATCCGCGCCCGGTGAATTCGTGATGGTCGGTACGAATTCGGAAAAAGGCCTGAAACGCGACGGCTTGATGGAGCGGCTGCAATCGCCGCACGTCGCAACCGTGCTGCAGGACATCGGCTGGGACTGGTCCATCGCACTCAAGCTCAACTCGGTGCATGGTGCCGCCGCCCAGGAGTATTTGACCGAATCGGCTCCCACGCCCAACACAGCCGCCAACGGACGATTCGCATTCGCATTGGCCCCCGAAGTCATGCGCTGGGGCAACAAAAGCCTCGAATTACGCACCGAATTTGGCCCTTATGCTCATGCGCTGTCGACTTGGTTTCGAGTCGACGAGATTCGGCCGGAAATCGAGCGACGCGTGGCCGAAGTGGTCACGCAACGTAAGCTGATGGCGGAACGGCCGGACGAGCCGTTCGCGTATCGAGCCAAGCTCCGCAGCCAGCTCACGTCGAAGCCGCGTTCCGCCATTCAGCGAATCAGCCTGGAATCGGGCGACGACAGGATGCACCCGGAAGACAAACGTCGCATGCGTTACTTCACGGCTTTGGACGAGGCGCAAAAGGACGGCTCGCCGCAAGCTCTGAATCGCTTGGTCTCGTTCGCGTGGCCGTACGATCCGTTGATCTCATACTTCGTGCATTCCGAGATCGCGGAACTTTCAGAACAACAGAGCGAGCGGGACTTCCGTTTTGAGCTGAATCACCGGTTGCACACGGTCAATTTTGCGGATGCTCGTGACCGTTCAGTTGCCGTCATCGCGGACGCAATCAAGCTAATCGTCGAGCATCCCGAAACAATCCCCGATGTCAAAGAGCGGTGGGACATCACGAACGGACTGCTGCAAGTGATGCTGCATCGCTGGGAGGCTCGCAAGCAGCATCGCCCGACATCCGCCATTCGCGAGTCGACACGGATCGACGGCAATCTAGCCGCGTTAATGGCTGCCTTGGACGCAATGGATCAGTGGCGAGACGCCGCAGGCGTCACCGAGCACATGTGGGACACGCGCCGCCGCTGGATCGAACAGACACTGCTGCGACCATTGCGTCGTTATCAGGCGACACTTGAACCGCATCAGCACCGCCAGCAAATGTTGAAACGGATGAAAGAAGCTCGCGTAACCGCTAAGAACGACTTACAAGAGAGTGCGACCGACTCGTAAGTCTAGTCCGTCCCAATGGTCCCAAACATATCCGCCCACAGCTACGCCCTGGGAAATGCCGTGTCCCATTGATTTTGCACCAGAGGTTTATGCATTGTGGGTGATGTGCCGTGCGTACATTCAAGTGTGAACCGCAGCGGATCGACGAATTACGAAAAAACCGATACAAAAAGGGGGCTGTGGATCCACATTTCCAAGCAAGAGCGGAAAGAACCAGGATGAACGCGAGACTTACAAACGTTTGCGTGTTGGCTTTTCTACTCGCCTACGTGACGCGTGTCGTGGGCGATGATTTGATCGTGGACGTTGCGGCGTCGGCCGGATTCGATGGCGAGAAACTCAAGGGGATCGACGAGTTGATGTCGGCTGAAGTCAAGGCGGGCCGGATCGTGGGCTGCCTGGCGCTTGTCGCTCGTGGCGACAAGGTGGCCTATTTGAAAACTTGGGGGCAACGTGATCGCAAACGCGACCAACCCATGAAGCACGACACGATTTTTCGCATCTATTCGATGACCAAGCCCATCACCAGCGTCGCGGTGATGCAGCTCGTCGAGCAAGGGAAACTGCGATTGGATGATCCCGTTGCGAAGTACCTGCCGGAATTGAAAGACCTGGAAGTCATCGCGGGCGAGAATGGCGAAAAGACCGTCAAGGCCGAGCGTCGGATCAGCGTGCGCGATCTGCTGCGGCACACATCGGGAATGACGTATGGCTTCTTTGGTGACTCGGTCGCCGACAAAGCCTATCGCAGTGCGGGCGTGTTGGTCGTTGATCCGACGATTGAAGCCACTGTCAAGAAACTTGGGACGCTGCCGTTGCTGTATCAACCGGGAACTCGCTGGCACTACAGCGTCTCAACCGACGTGCTCGGCCGATTAGTGGAAGTTGTGTCGAAAGAGCGATTCGATCGATACCTCAAGCAGCACATCTTCGATCCACTTGAAATGCGCGACACGTTCTTCATGGTTCCGCGCGGCAAGCAGGATCGCTTTGCGGAAATGTACCGGCCAGCCACTGGAAGCGCGCTCACCGAGTCCCTGCCGCTCGAATCAATCCGGTTTCTGATGCCGGCAAACCAATTGTTTTCCGGTGGTGGGGGTTTGTGTTCCACGACCGGCGACTACTTGCGATTCTGCCGGGCGTTGCTCAACGGCGGCGTTCTGGACGGCAAACGGATTCTCAAGGCCGACACGATCGCTCGGATGACTCGCAACCAGTTGGACGAGATTTCATCAGGTGATTTTCAGTTTGGATTGGGATTCGCAATCGGGGCGGAAGGCGAATACAGCTGGGGAGGTGCTGCGGGAACCCGATTCTGGATCAACCCCAAACGGAAGCTAATCGGGCTGTTCATGATTCAGATCAAGCCGTATGGATTGAAATACGGCGAACGCATAAAGCAAGTCGTCTACGCGGCGGACTTGGGCACCCGGTAAGAGGACTAACTCGCAGTCACCTCGAAACCGGAAGTATCGTAACCCGACGCGTTCGCTTTCATGTCGGGCGTTTTCCTCGCAACACCTCGCAGCGTGCTCAGTGTGGCAGATTCTGCGCGTATACATCGTGGCGTCAACGACAAGCCCGTCAGGACATCGATTGCGGGCTGATGATCCATGTTCGATTCAACCTGCACAATCGACATAGCCGATACGATCGTCAGTGGAGTGTTTCCCCGTAATGCACTCTGTTCCAGGCGCAGCGAAGAGATCGAGCCCCACAAATGGCATTCTTGACTCAGCTAATTCAACAAGTCACCGGCTTGTGGTCGGGATTTGGTCGCATTGCAAAAATCGTCATCGCAGCGGTCGGTGTTTTGATCATCGCCGGGCTGGTGGGAGTTGCATTCTTACCGAATGACAAACCCAAGACGGTTCTGTTTTCATCGCTGTCGGTGGAAGACGCGGCTGCAATTGGAGCACAACTTGACACCCAGAACGTCACATATGAGTTGACGAACGGGGGAACCACGATTCTCGTCGATCCGGAATTGGCCCCCAAACTGAGAATGGACCTGGCTGTTGACGGCCTGCCGATCGGTGCCGGGAAAGGATTCGAGATATTCGACGAGACTTCGCTGGGCACGACGCCCTTTGCGGAAAACGTCAATTACAACCGCGCGGTCCAGGGTGAACTTGCGCGGACGATCAACACGCTCAAGCCGATCGCGCCGAATGGGGCTCGAGTGCATATTGTGCAGCCCGAACCGACGCCATTCGTCCGCGAACAAAAGCCTGTCACCGCCAGCGTGGTGCTGACGGCTCGACCGGGAGCGAAGATCACCAATGAAATCACCGCCGGCATCGTGGCTCTCGTGGCCGGAAGCGTCAAAGGGCTTGAGCGAGAAAACGTCACCGTGTTGGATTCCTTCGGCCATGTGCTCGATCCAACCGTGGGTTCCAATACGGAATTCGATGTCAACACGGAAAAACTGAAGTACCAACGCGAAGTTGAATCGCACTTGGGTACAAAAGCTCAGGAGGTCTTGGCGAGGCTGATGGGGCCGGGACGAGCGGTCGTTCGCGTGGCGGCCAAGTTGAAGTTCGTCAACGTCAAGACGAAACAAGAACAATACGATCCAGACGGACAAGTTCTGCGACATGAAATCCAATCGAACATCAAAGCCACTCGACCAGTTGGACCTCGCGGTGTGGCGGGTGCGGCCAGTAATCTCTCGCCGGTTGTGCCAACCGCCTTGGAACCTTTCGAAGGCGGTGATCGCGCGGAAGAGACCATGGAAAATCGTTACGAAATCAGTCGGACGGAAACTGAAACGGAAGATCGGCATGCGGATATTGAACGACTGACCGTCGCCGTCATCCTTGTTCCCAACGAAGATGACCAGCTTCAGGGAGAGAATGCACTTGGCATATCCCTTGCGGAAGCCGAAAAGCTGGTCAAACAGGCTGTTGGCTTTGACGATTCGCGGGATCAGATTCAGACAAGCATTGCGACATGGCCAATTCCTCCGATTCCGGAAATCCCAAAGGTTGTTAAAGTAATGGGGAATTGGTGGGATGCATTCTGGCGAGGGGCACAGGCTGGTTCCGCTGCCCTGGCGTGCCTCGCTGGACTCATTATGTTCATCATCTACCGGATCAGAAAAGCACGCATGGCGGATGCCGATGCCAAACGCGGGCAATTCACCGAGGACGAGTTGAAGAATCTCGAAGCAATCGCTCAAACGCTGCGAACGTGGATGCAAGCCTGATCTTAAACGCCACCAGTGAAGATCGTAGAAATGTCAGTTTTACCAAGCATCGATAAAGTTGCCATCTTCCTATACTCGCTCGCGCCGCATGTGTCCGGGATCGTTCTCGACATGTTGGGTGAGCCGCACGCCAGCCAGATTCGCTCGCTGATACAGCGGTACAAGCGAGATCCCGAGCTGATGTCGTATGTCGAGGAAGTGGTACGAGAATTCCAGTTGATGGCCGGTGGCAGCATCAACTTGCCGATCTCGCTGTTCGACATTAACGACCCGGAAATCTTGGCGGCTGTTCAGGCTGCGTTGAGCAGTGCCGAGTCGGGTGGTCTGGCCGCATCCGGCATGATGGGTTCCTCGAAGGACGCCATCCGGGCGGCACTGGCGGGCGAGGGTCTTGATGACGATGCCTGGGCGCGCTCGGCGGATGGCGATCTGGATTTGGGCGAAGATCCCGTGGCCTTCTTGCGATCGCTAGATCTTCCCGAACTTCAGGCCGCGCTACGCCACGAACATCCCAACGCCGTCGCCATCGTGCTGAATACGCTCGAAACGCAGCAGGCATCTCGGCTGCTCAGACGCATGCCTTCGGAAATCCGCCGCAAGATGTTTGTGCTGATGGCCGCCGGAATCGACGAAAACAGCGACCTCAGCCGCCGCGTCGTGCGAACGATTGTGGACATCGCCAAAGAATTGAAAATGGAGCCGATGGAGGCCGAATCTGAAAATCGCTTCCGACGACTTGCCGATATTCTGCAAATGATGACCGCCGGCGATCGTGAATCCATCATGGATTCCCTCAAGAAAAGAGACGAGTCCATTGCCGAACAGGTCGACGAGTACCTGTTTGAATTCACCGATATTCAGCGAATTGATGACCGTTCGCTGCAGCGGCTGCTTGTCGAAGTCGACCAAAAGGAACTGGCGACGGCACTGTTCAATGCACCGCCGGAAATCACGACGAAAGTCATGAACAACCTGTCTGAACGAGCCCATACTGTTGTGAAAGAAGAGATCTCGTATCTTGGAGCCGTGCCTCCGCTGCGAGTCGAAGAGGCGAAGCGCAACATTACGGAAACGATTCGCTTGTTCGAAAAAGCTGGACGACTGGTTTGGACTCGCTAAATGTCGATTTGGCCGCAGGCTTTGAAGTCCCTTCAGTCGTGGTAAGATGGGGACGTATCTCACCTGCTGATAGTGGACAACGTGGCGCGAGAAGGACTCAGAGGCGATGAAGCAAAGCGTAAAAATCACAATGGTCGGTGGAAAAAACGTCGGCAAGACCTCATTCCTTCACGGGATGTACATGGTCATGCGACGTGGCGTGAACAATTTCTTCCTCCACACGGCTGACGGCGACGCGGACAACCGCCTCACCACGGCCTGGGAAGCACTCAACAAGAGTGGCGAGGAACGCAAGTGGCCGGTTCCGACAAGTGACACCTTGACGCGGTACGAATTCAATTTTCGTGCCGGGCTCAATCGCACGCTGATGTCTTTCGAATGGGTCGACTATCGCGGCGGTGCCCTGCTTGAAGATCAGCACACGGCTCAAGACTTGATTGAGCAGTTGAACACGTCCGACTGCTTGTTTTTCTGTCTCGATGGAAGTGAATTGCGATCACCGGTTCGCGATCGCGTGTTCGAAGTCGATAATCGCATGTGCATTACTCGTGCGAAGATCCTGCTGGATCGCTTGGCTCGCCGAGTTCCGATTGTCGTGCTAATTACAAAGCATGATCTGTGCCGACATCGTCTCAAGGATGATCTCATGGCGGACATCAGGCTGTTGTTTGACGCGTGGCTGGTGCCGGGCCAAGGTTGGGATGTTTTGATTTGTCCGGTTACACTGGGCAGCGACCTTGCGGAAGACGTTCAAGGTGGGAGAATTGATCCAAAGAACCTGCATGTCCCGCTGATTTATGCCATGTTCTCAATCATGGTTGAGGGGCTCGTCGAGCAGAAGCGCAAGAAAAAGGCGGCTGACGACGCGGTGGCTCAAGCTCACCAGAAAGTCAGTGGGCTTTCTGGTGGTTTCATGTCACGCATGTTTAAGGGCGGACAGATCGACGCGGCAAACGATGAGGTCTTGCGAATGCAAAACCTGCATACTCGGGAAGAACGCGAACTTGACCGCATTCAACGGGATGTCGCATTACTTGGTCGTGAACTGACGAACGCCGTGATGTATTGCGACGGAGAACGAATGACAGTTCAGACTCCGGATGTCTGAATGGAGTGGGATTATGGGAACGACAACAGATTGTTGGGCCCCGCTTGTTTACGGCCGAACCCTAAATGTCGATTTTCGACTTTTGGCAATCCCGGAAGAAACCAGCCGAGAAGACATCGACTGGTTCCAACGGATGGTCAACGGTGCGATCATCTACCCCGATGCGCTGCGCACTGGTCATCGCTGGGCGGTCTTCAAGAATGAGCGCTATTGTGCGTTCGGGTTGGTCTGCATGGCGGCGTTGGTGAGTGCCAAACGTGTCGTGGTGCAGACTCGCGACCTGTATCTCTTCGCCGGATACGTGGCCCGGATCGATCCGACTCTGTATCCAGATCCACCGCATCACCCACGCATTCCGCCACTGGGCATCGTTGACCAGCCGCCCTTCACGGTGTTTCGCACCCTGTGGGATTACGTCGATTTCCTGTGGGACGACACTCGGACTTCTTCAGAAGAGTTGCTGTCCGATACTCAAAAGCCGTTCCGTCCAGTCCCGCAACTCGAAGGTTTGTTGAGCAACAGTCCAATTGTCGAAAGCTCTTCGGCGCTCAATCGCACTCCGGGCAAGTGTGCCGTCCACAGCGAGGCCAACGAGTCGCTGCTTTGGTCGGAAGCAATTCAGTCAACAATTCCAACGTCGCTCTGCTTGCGAATGCCCGACCGGTTATCGGCTCGCAGTGCGCCGTTTGAAAATGTGACGATTGACGGGATCGAAAGCGACAGCGTGATCGACCGCGCGTCGGGAACGTCTTCGACTCCGCGGAAAAAGACGGTGGCCGCTCCGGCACAGATTGCAGAGGCACCAACCGCGTCCAATAAAAAAGGCAACTATCACAACATCTACAAGCAGAGCTTTCTTGAAGCGATGCAGGACGTCGAAACCGACGCGAACAAGAAGAAGAAATCCACCGGCGATTGGATTTCATACGAATAAGCGTGCGCACTTCGGCAACTCCCACCCAGTAGCACGGGATCCTGTCCCGTGACTGCTCGGGACAGTGGTCCCAAGCTACGACCGCTCTTACTCTTGCGGCTTCTTGGGCGGCGCGATTCCATCTTTGGCGGCGTCGTCAGTAGTGGATTTCTTCGTTGACGAAGACTTCCGCAGATCGGCGGTCAGCTCCTCGATTTTCTGTAGATTTCGCTTGATGTCGTTCAGTTCATTCAGCCCGGTTAGGTGCCATTCGGCGTATTTCCT
Organism: Planctomycetota bacterium; assembly: GCA_027622115.1. Classification (GTDB taxonomy): domain Bacteria; phylum Planctomycetota; class Planctomycetia; order Planctomycetales; family Planctomycetaceae; genus JAQBZS01. The sequence continues at coordinate 10,286 of JAQBZS010000162.1, forward strand.
GAGCAGGTTGAACTCGGAGCCCGTCTTGGCTTCGATGATTGCCATGTAGGCCGCTTTGGCTTTTTCGACATCGCCCATTTGCCGATAACAGCTGGCCAGGATGCTGTTCAAGAGCATCATTTGCTCTGGATCCGCCAAGAAATCTTTGTTCTCGGGA
>JAQBZS010000163.1 GCA_027622115.1 Planctomycetota bacterium
GCCGTGGGAAAGTCGTTGACGCCCAACGCGGATTCCTTGAACCGAGGCTCGCCGCGATGGCCCAAGTTACGGAAGATCACCGGATGCGGTTGGCCGTCGGCGAACTTCACAATGCTTGTGTAGATGTCCGGAAAGCCGTCGTTGTCGAAATCTTGAATCTCGACGTGTGGTCCTTTGAGCGGCAGCGGAACCAAGCCGACCGCCACGGTCACATCCTTGAACTTCGGCTGCCCGTCGGTGTTTCCTTGGTGGAGATACAGACGATTGGCTACCGGCTTGACCCAGGGCGAGTCGTAGTGTTGTCCGATTACAATGTCGGGCAGCGTATCGCCGTTGACATCGCCGATGGCGACGCCGCAAACCATGTTGTCTCCCTTAGCGGTGGGCCACGCGAAGGTCTCGTGGGCTCCGATGGCTTCTTGAAATTTGCCCGTGCCGTCATTCAGCATCAGATAGTTGCCGAGCGTCGATGCCAGAAAGAAATCGGGCCAACCGTCGCCGTTGGCGTCGGTCGCGGCGACTCCCAACCCAGCGGCATTCTCCGGAATCCCGGCCTCGCGAGACACGTCCGCAAACTTCAGGTTGCCGAGATTCCGAAACAGCCGCGACGTTCTGGTCTTCGAGCCGTTGTAGCCGGTCGACGGTTCCTCGCCGACTAGCAAGTCCAGCAGTCCGTCGCCGTTGATATCCAACACCGTGGCGCTGCGACCGCCAAAGGCGACCGGACAGGCGGCGTTGTCTTGGGATACGTCGGTGAATCTCCCGCCGCCGTCGTTACGGAAAATCGAACAGCCTCGAAAGGCGTGTCCCATGCGGACGGCCAGCCGACTGCCCTCGGGAGCCGGCATGCTGGCGACATACAGATCCAAGTCGCCGTCGTTGTCCAAGTCCGCCAGCAGGACTCCGGTGGCTCGCGTCGAAATCCGCAGTTGCGGCTGATCGTCGAGTTGAAACTTACCTTTCGCGTTTCGAAAGAAAAGGTTCGGTTGCGTGCCCGAGTAATGAAACGTGCCGACGTAGAGGTCCGGCCAGCCGTCGCCATCGACATCACCCCAGCCGGCACCGTGACCTTGGATGCCAGCCGCTGCGGGAAGAAACCCGGTTTGCACGCCGACATCCCGAAAGGCAAATCGTCCCGGCTTGTTTTTTGCCGGAGCTTGGCCGATCGACGTCTGCGGCAAAGCCAGCAGGAGTAGACAAGAAACGGTCAACAGGCGGGTATGGCTGCGGTTCGTATTCATGAGTACTCATGGCACCGAAAAAAGAGGCGAGGGAATTCTCGTGCTCGAAGCGGTCCATGAGCTTAGAAAAAGGCGCCTCTCGGCGGGAGGGCCTGGCGCACGAAATCAGGGCCTTGATTGCGGTTTCGCCCAGTCTGCCCAATCACATACGTCCCATTTGTCCCATAGGTCGCATCACTCATGGGACTTATGAGGCGGATGGGACTGATGTTGATGATCGAAAGGTGGGCCGATCGGTGATCAAAGCCCGAAATCAGCAGACGTCGGTTCGCAACATCGCCAACTTGCTCAATATCCATAGCCCCCATAGCGGCTGCATGGGCCGACTTGCGGCAGGATCGGCGAAACCGTTCGCAACATCGGCTGGCCGCCACCGTACATGGGTTGTCCGTAGCCCATGCCATAGGGGCCGCACGTCGGCTGACATCCACCGCAGGGCGGGCCACACGGAGAACACATGGGCTGACACGGCGAACAGGCCGGCTGACAAGGAGAGCACGCGGGTTGGCAGCACATCGGTTCACAGCCGAACCCACACGGCGAGAAGCAATCGGTTCCACAGCCGCCGCAACAACTGCAACCGGTTTGCAAGAACATCAAACTTGCCAGCAGCGCGGCGCACGCGAATCGCATCGCCGCTTTTCGAATGCCCGTGATGTGGTTGGAATTGAGGGCGTGGAAACAGTCGATCATCTTGATCCGCCGATTGGATTGCACGGGTGCGGGGACCTGAAAGTGTTTGTCGCAATTGACTCACAGGTGACTGACAAGTGCTATCGGCAGAATGTGCGCCTCCGACGACTCCTTCGCGTGCGATTCGACCAAGGCAGCGATTCACGAACTTCCTGAGCGGGTTATGCAGTTGGGAGCAGTCCGTTTGCGCGGCTCAAGATGATCGTGCATACGTTGATGGCAAAATCTGGAATCTGAAATTGGGATACTCCTCGATCATTGCGTTTCATCCGAACGATCCCAACGCAGGTCGCGGGGACGCGGAGCAAGCAGCGAATCGCTCTTCGTTGCGGCGAACGGGCGGCTCAAAATCTTGCGCGTTAAAAGTCGACCGGATCGGCAATCAACGCACAGTGTCGGAGGTGACCCGCGAGCGACCGCAAGTCCTCGGACGAACACGTGATTCGAGCCACGGAGGCACCGCGTTCTAGGGACCAGATCGGTTGCGTCGCAAAGTCGAGTAAGAATGAATGAGCGACATCGACAAAACCGCGAACGATTTTCAACATTCGTTCACAGGGCTCTTGGATGTCCACCGCTCGACTCACGATTTCCAGGTCATCCGCCAACAAGCGGGAAAACTCCACCTTCTCAGTCATCAGGGCGCTGGTCATTACACATTCTCCTTTGTGGTGCAGAATCAAGAGACCCTTCCGTGCGAGAATGCGGACATCCGGCGCCTATCTCGTTGCCCACAAGCGACTGTTGTCCGGTTTGAGCCGGATTTCGGATGAAGAATCTGAACTTTTTCAGAATTCAAAGCGACTTGCGGTTTTGATCAGCGCACACAAGCCGACGATCCCGTACCGACGAGGCGACGTTCCGCCGAAATCCACACGCAGACGTGCGCGCAACGACCAGAACGACCAGAGAAATGGCGGATTCGCGCAGAAGCTTTTGTTCGGCGAAGACGAGCCGAACTTGCCATCAATGCGGGGGATTAGCCGGATTAGCCAAGTTGCAAGGACTGCATGCGACGGATGTTGAAGTAGCGTTCATCCGTCATCGAATTCGGAATTCGGTCGGCCCGAAACGCGGCGACCAGATCATCGACGGCATCCCGAATCGAATGCTGGGCTGTAAATCCGATCTCTTTGCGGATCAGTTCCGAATTGACTCGATAAGACCGCAGGTCGTCCGTCGGTTCCGCGACGACTTCGATGGATTCGGGCGAGAGCGATGTTTGGATCAAGTCCGCGATGGCTTGCACCTGCATGTTGTCGTAACCCGCGTTCCAGATTTTGCCCGCGACTTCGCCGCGCGGCCGTTGCACGAGATCGACATAGAGATCGGTCATGTCCTCGATATGCAGATTCGGTCGGTACTGGCTGCCGCCGAAGACGCGGATCCGTCGATTGGTCACGGCATGGTTGGTCAGGATGTTGACCGTTAGATCCAAACGCAGCCTCGGGGAGTACCCACACACGGTGGCCGGTCGCAGCGTCACCGTTGTGAAGTCCGGCGATTGATACTCCTGCAACACGTCTTCGCACATGGCCTTGAACTTCGAGTAATCCGTGAGCGGCTCCAACTTCAACGTCTCCGTGACGTCGGGTTCGGATTTCACGCCGTAAACGCTCGACGAAGACGCATAGATGAACCGCGAAACACCGGAGTCTCGGGCGATCTCAACCAGCGGCCGAAACGCGTCGAAGTTGATCGATTTGCCGAGTTCGGGATTCAATTCAAAGCTGGGGTCATTCGAAATGCACGCCAGATGAATCACGGTCTCGCAACCGGGCAAACATTTGCGGAGCAGCGGTTGGTCTCGGATATCACCGGCAACCAATTCCAAACGCGGGTTGTCGATGACATCGTGCAAGACTTCACGACCATAAATGAACAAGTCAAGCACTCGAACCGCATGACCGGCGTCCAGCAGCTTCGGAACGAGAACCGAGCCAACATATCCGCCGCCGCCGGTGACCAAAACCGTCTGCTTGGATGTCACGCAATCTCGCTCCAGTTGGACGCCTGTTTTTGCCCCAATGTCCGGTGTGTTTCGCGGTCAGGCTTACGTCTTTCAGATTTGGCGGGCGGTGGACTTTGGTTTCATAAACGTCAACCCGCCAAATCTGAAAGCCGTAAACCTGACGCCCAAGTCCTCAATTCGCGTGTTTCGTGAGAGGAGTTCAATTCGCCCGGATCACCGGAAAACGGGAACCGCTCGGTCGTCACCCTTCTGAATTCCGGGCGTGTCGTTGATTCGGCGTGGCTTCGAAAAACGCGTCAGTCGAGAACTTGGGTGTCAGGCTTACGGATTGCAGATTTGGCGGTTGGCGTTGTTGGTGAATTCCACGCTGAATGCCCGCCAAATCTGAAATACGTAAGCCAGACACCGATCCCCACAAAACGTGACAAACTCGAATTATGGGGTCGGCTGCGAAATGAAGTGTCCCAAAACAGGCTTCCAATCGCCAGCAGTCGTTGGCCCGACGCGTTTACGAATCCATCCGATCCAGCGCCGCGTCAACCACCTGCAAATTCGACTGCCCCTTTGCGTCCCGCATGCCGCCGTTTTGCTCCACCAGCAATTCGCCTTGCTCAAAGCTGCAGAAGCGATTGAGCATCAGCACAAACGGCTGGAATTCCGGGTCACGCAACGCATCGGGGAGACTCACATACCGTCCAATCAGGTGCGAGGCATTGTGGCCGAGGACTATCGATCGACAGCGTTCCGCCACATCCAGACAGCCCGTCCGGCAAGCGGAAATCCCAGCCAGCAACAAGAACCGGTCGCGACCGTCGTGTTGTCGTTTGGCGTGGGACAGCTCGGCCAGGCGCGTAAACACCAGCATCGCGTGCTCGGAATCAGCCACGAATCACCCCCGGCAACTCAAAGAGCTTCAAAGTCGGTCACGTTGGGTCGTCATTGAACTTTGGAGATGCGACGACGAGAATCCTAGAAGCTATCTGAAAAAGGGGTCTGACCCTTTGGAGGCCTCGCGAAACCCGGCAAAAACTGAGGCCGGAGAGGGTCAGACCCCTTTTCAGATAGCTTCTACGCTTTCCCGCATCAAAACCTCACACTGATCGAGCCCATGGCCGTCGAATTCATATTGATTCCAGGGCGAACAAGCCGCCAGGGAACGTCCTTGAATGAGGGCAAATACACCGCCACGTACCAAGAAGAGATCAACACCTTGCGCATGAATCCCGACGATATGCAGCAGATGCAGATATCGGCAGGTGACCAAGTCCGCATGTGGAACGACTTCGGTGAAGTCACCGTCCCGTGTATCTCGGGCAAGGACGAGTTGCCGCAAGGACTGCTCTTCATCAGTTACGGAGACAAATCCAGCCAATTGATGCCCGGCGAAACTCACGGCACCGGCATGCCCGACAGCAAGGGGCTCGACGTGTTTGTCGAGAAAGTCTAGTGCTGGTGGTGCGTCTTCGGTCTCGATGAATGGTGGTGTCGATTTGCATCGCGAATTTCAGTTGCGTTGGTTTGCCGGCGACGCACCAACAGTTTACGACCTCGACACACCCTACCTTGAATCTCGACTCTCGCACCACATCCGACACATTTCGCACAAGAACCAACCTGAAAGCTCGCGAATCATGAGTACCGTCGAAGCCGAACCGCAAACATCCACCGACCTCAAGATCGTCGAGGATGCCACGTGCACGTTTTGTGGTTGCGTGTGCGACGACATGGTGCTGACGGTCGAAGGCAATCGCATCACCAAGGCCAAGAACGCGTGTATCCTCGGCAAGGCGTGGTTCTTCAATCACCACATCGAAGACCGACCCGACGCGACGATCGAGGGCCAGCCAGCCAGTTACGAGGACGCCATCGAGCGAGCCGCTCAAATTCTGGTGAATGCCCAATACCCGGTGACGTACGGTCTGTCCGACACCACATCCGAAGCCCAGCGAGTCGCCGTGGCCATTTCGGATTGGATCGGCGGCAATGTCGACACCACCACATCCGTGTGTCATGGCCCGTCCGGCATGGCTTTCCAAGGGGTGGGCGAAGTCACTTGTACGCTCGGTGAAATCAAGAACCGAGCCGACTATCTGATTTTCTGGGGCGGAAACCCCGCAGAGAGTCATCCTCGCCACTTCACGAAGTACAGCCTGATGCCGAAGGGCGAATTCGTCCCCAACGGTCGCAAGGATCGCACGGCAGTCTTAATCGACGTGCGTCGGACCAAAAGTGCCAAAGCGGCGGACATCTTCCTGCAGATCAAGCCGCGATCCGATTTCGAGTTGGCGTGGGCGCTGCGCGGCTTGGCCAAGGGGATCGACCCGGATCCCAGCGTCGAGGAAAAAACGGGCATCTCGGTGGAACAACTCAAGCAGGTGATGGACGGCATGAAGGCCGCCAAATTCGGGGCGATCCTATTCGGCATGGGCGTCACGATGACTCGCGGCAAGCACTTGAACAGCGAAGCGGTGCTGGCGTTGGCTCGCGACATGAACCGGCACACGCGGTGGGTTGCCAAACCGATGCGAGGCCACGGCAACGTGACGGGGGCGGATAACGTGGTGAGTTGGTCCACCGGATACCCGTTCGGTGTCAATCTTTGCCGAGGCTATCCGCGGTTCAATCCCGGTGAATTCACCACGTCGGACTTGTTGGCTCGCAAGGAAGCCGACGCGGCATTGATCATCGCGTCCGATCCGATGTCGAATTTCAGCCAGCCCGCGCGAGACCACTTGGCGAGCATCAACAGTGTGGTGCTCGATCCCAAGCTCAGCGACACGGCAAAGGTCGCCACCGTCGCCTTCACCACGTCGACCTACGGCATCAACACCGGCGGAACCGTGTACCGCATGGACGACGTGCCGATTCCTTTGCGACCTGCGTTCGAGTCACCGTATCGCAGCGACTACGAAATCCTGAAAGCCATTTTGAAGCGCATTCGAGAGATTCAATTGCAGGCCGGTTCGTAAGCGAACTCGACGGGGTACTGGGCATTGAAGTCTGCGATGCGGTTCTTGGCGGCATGCGGAATTGTTGTGCCAAGGTTTGGGCACAGTGGTACACAATGAAGAACGACGAACTCGGTCAAGCAAGCAGACGACGAAGAAGGGCATGGCGACCACGCCGCTTCAGCCGCTGACAAGGCAGAGGGGGTGGCATCGTGAGTCAACTCACAATTTCGGTGGAATCGGTTTTGTCTTCGGCAACGCTGGCTGCGAGCGGCGGTTCCAATGCGGCGTTGGTGGCATTCTGGAGGAACCAGGCGACAGTATCCATTCATTCTTGCAGTGACATTGACTCTACAATGGACGCCGTGCCAGGCGGATCCGACTGAAAACACCGGCATCGATCCCAAAACGACGTACCACCGCGAAGTCACACTTGAGGTTTGGGCAAACCGCTTGCAGCACGAAAACAACATCATCCGTTGGATCACGGCGGCAAAGCTCGATGGCGAAGGCCCAAGTCCCCCGTATTTGATACCGCATTTGCTGGACTTGACGTCGGATCGAGATCCGCGAGTCGCTCGCCATGCGATCGGTGCCTTGGGGCAGCTTGGCGAGTATTCAGAGATTATCGGCCCCGTGCTGAAACCGATCGCCGGTACATCGCTGAATCCGAATCAAAAGCATGCCATTGCAGCACTTGGAAAACTGGCCTACCGGTCAACGCGACCCGACCCTGCATATCTGCGTAAGCTGTTGACGTCCGCCGACGTCACGTCACGAAGTTTGGCCGCCAGGGGACTGTGGAGTCTCGAAGGCAAGCCGGAATACCTGGAGGTGATTCTTGAGGACACCTGCCGACTTCAAAAATGTCGACGGCGCGGTGTTGTGTTGTCGTTGGCACATTTTGCCGCAGCGGAGCCATCATTTGTTCCAGCGTGCGAGCGGTTCGTCAAGCAGAAACGAAGTGGAGGCAACGAGCAATTCGAGCAACAGCTTGTCGATGAGATTAAGCAGCGAGCAAAGCCGTTGATCGCCGCCCGCAAAGCCCGCTCGAATCAGAATTAGTATTTGGGCTCCCGGCGGACTTGAGTATTCAGACGAGCGATTGAGCGAATACGGCATCGCTGGCGTCTCAGCGAATGAGCGGGCTCGGAGGTTGCGTTGGCTGTCCGTCGCAGGCTACGTCGTTTGACCCGAGGCGTAGGCGTTGTCGGCCAGCCAGCCGTGGAAAGCCCAGTCTAGCCCGCTCAATTTGAGCTGTCAGACGGATCGGATGCGCGGCCAACAGAAGTGGTTAGTCGGCTGTGGCGGTTGATTTCGTCTTTCCGGTCGGTGTGGCCGCCGATTCCGCTTGCGGTGTTGGCTGGGCTCGGTCGTGTGGGAGCGGCGAATGGGGCTCAACGGTTTTGGATGAAATGAGAAATGACAAAGGAGAATTCATTTTCACAGGCAAGTAACGTCAGTCGATCGCGGATCATTTACGATTTCGCCGCTGTGAAGTTGTCCGTTCATGGCACGCTCTCGCCAGGGCTTGGGGGCATCGAAATAGTTTGCATTGAACACCATGTCGGTGAGCAACACGCCGGGCTTGTGCAACGGCAACTTGGCGACGATGGCACCGTCCGGTCGCACGACGAAGCTGCCCCAACGAGACGGGTTTGTCTGGCTGTTGTTGGCACTGAACCAGAAATGATTTTCCGCGGCTCGACACGACATCGTGGCCGGCACGATCGTCTTCCAGATGTTGTACGACTCGTCTTCAACCACGGTCTTTCGAGCATTGTGAAACGATTGGAAGATGGCTTTGACTCCGAGTTTCTTGTACTCGCGATACAGTTCCGGAAAGCGATAGTCGTAGCAAATCAGCACTCCGCACGTGATGCCTTTGACTCGGAACGTGACCGACCGGTTGCCCGGCGAGTAGTGGCACAGGTCGAGCGTGGGTTTCTTTCCAGCGGCGCCGGTGCAAAACCGCTTGTCGTAGCGGTCGACAATCTTGCCCTGAGGATTGATGACATAGATCGAGTTGTGGGGTTTCGACGCACCCGTGAGTTGATGCGTCGACCCCAGCAAGACCCAGACCTTCCGTTCTCGGGCGGCGGCTTGGATATCGCGAGTGGCGGAGCGCAGTCGGTCCCAATCGATGCTGTCGGCATCGGGAATATCGACGCCCGCATAGCCGGACAAAGCACACTCGGAAAAATGCACGACATCGGCTTGCTGGTCGGCGGCCGAGTGGACTTGTCGCACGGCGGCGCGGCGATTGTGCTCGATATCGGGTTCCACGGAAAACTGGCAAGTGGCTGTTCGAATCGACATTGGCGTGGTCCTGTTGTTCGAGAATTGAGAGTGAGAAGTTATTCGTTTTCTTATGTTCTCGCCGCGCCGAATCATGGCACTTTTGTTCGCAGGACGACGCATTGGAACAACGGACGTCCGACGATGCACTTGCCAGTGAGCTTGAAAAGACGGCGGACATCATGGCGAGATACCGCATAGGTTTCGGTTCGCGCTCCTTGAAATGCCGAGTTCAAGAAGTTCGACAACAGAGCAGAACAGAGCAGTCATGACAGTTGGTTAGGCGACTGACGAGAGGCGGAAGCCCGAAGTTTCAACACGCTTGGGCCACCCCTGAAAACACGGTTGGAACGTTGACCCGTGGGACCGTTTCAGCATCGACATTTATAAACGTCCTTTACAAACGCTCTGGCGGTGCCTAACGTCTCGGTTGCCAATCGCTTTTCGCATCTTCGAAGCTGGACCGTTGAGTGAATCCTCCAACCTCAATTGCATCGCGAACACAACCGAAATTGCTCCGCCAAATGAACGAGCCGCCCGCTGCTTGAGGGCTTTCCGCAACAGGTGGGCACTGCCTCTAACGTCTTCGTGACTGCTTGTGATGGTGGGCAGTGCCCACGCTACGCCTTCTTAGCAGCAGGTCGCTCGACGAACCGCTGCATGACCGCTGCGGATGATCGAAGTTCGAGTCCCGCGAAGCCTGGCAGATCGACCGTCTCCTTGGTCAGGGAGCGTACGCGGAATGAGTAGTATGACCGGGACAGAGTTTGGTTTTCGATTTCGAGTTGAGGAGTCGGACATGCAACGGAACAAGAAAAGACTAGCTGCACTTCCCCGCCCACCAGTGCCGCCAATTGAATACGCGGGACAGTGGATTGCGTGGAACAAGGAGCGAACGGAAATCGTTGCTCACGCACATACGCTTGAGGAAACACACGTTTTGGCGACCGAGGCCGGATTCCCTGACGCAACCTTGATGAAGTTGCCTCGCACCAACGCATTCATTGGCACCCTATGATCTTTCGATATTGGACATTGGTTGGCATCGCTCCAGAGACCGGCGAACTCCAAACCGTCTCTCATGTCCGCCGAATGAATTCTCGTCGAAACGCCCGCCAAATCTGAAAAACGTAAGCCTGACCGCCTTTATTCTTCCGACGCTACGGCTTGTAGACGTCGGCATGTTCCTGGCACAGCCATAGGCGATGGACTTCCGGTGTGAGCGTCTTGATTAGACC
>JAQBZS010000164.1 GCA_027622115.1 Planctomycetota bacterium
GTTGTGGCTCGGGCGCGCGGTGCTCGAACCGAACACATGCCCGCCTACGTTACTGTCCCCAAGTCTGAAGCATTCGGGTATCAGGGAGCCGTGTATCTCGGCAAGGCCTACAACCCGTTTGAAGTCGGCGCGGATCCGAATTCGAAGAACTTCAAAGTTCCCAACCTGGCGCTTCCCCAGGGTCTGTCGCTCGACAGCGTGGACCACCGCAAACGGCTGCTGAAACAGTTCGACACGTTTCGCCGCGACGCCGACAAGTCCGGAGTCCTCGAAGGTCTCGACACCTTCAAGCGGCAGGCAATGGAGATGGTCTCGGGAACACACGTCCGCGAAGCGTTTGATCTTGGTCAGGAAGACCCCAAACTTCGGGATCGGTACGGTCGGCATCAATACGGGCAAAGTGCCTTGTTGGCTCGCCGCTTGGTGGAAGCGGGCACGACGTGCGTCACGATCAATACCGGCTATTGGGACCACCACAACGACATCGAAAACGGGCTGGAACAACATCTACCACCACTGGACCAAGCGATTGCGGGCTTGATCGTGGACCTGGAAGAACGAGGCATGCTCGATGATGTGTTGATCTATTGTGCCGGCGAATTCGGCCGCACGCCGATGATCAACGGGCATGCCGGCCGAGACCACTGGTCGAATTGCTTTTCCGTGATGTTTGCGGGCGGCGGCATCCAGGGCGGTCGCATGATCGGGGCGAGCGAAAAGTTTGGCGGTGGCGTGGTGGAACGCTTGACGACGCCGCTCGATCTCAACGCCACGATTTATCAGACGCTCGGGATTCCGCTCGACACCCACTACAAGGACGCTTCCGGCCGGCCGGTCAGTATTGTGGGTGCGGGCAAACCGATTCACGAATTGTTTTGAATGACCCTATTCGTCAACAACCCATCAAACGGCATCGGACGACTGATGAGTAACCACTGGCTGATGCGATCTCTGCTTGGCTGTGCCGTTTGGTTTGCACTTCTTCCAGGAGATCGACTGCTCGCCGACAAAGCGGACCACTTCATCAAACAAGTCGTGCCAATTTTTCAGCATCGCTGCTTGAACTGTCACAATAGTTTGGATCGCAAGGGCGACTTTTCGCTGCAAACGGCCAAGGAGTTGTTGGACTCGGAATACGTCGCGGCTGGTGATGTGGCGTCGAGCCACTTACTGGAAGCCATCACCTCTCAAGACGGCAAACGGCCGAGCATGCCGAAAAACGGTACGCCGCTCGAACCGGACGAAATCGCTGCCATTCGTGCTTGGATCGCCGACGGAGCTTTTTGGCCCGCCGGATTTCGTATCGAAGAACCAGTGGTGGACAACTTCAATTGGTGGTCGCTGCAACCGGTTCGTCGGTCCGAGATTCCGCCGGTGCTTGCATCCCACGCCCAATGGGTGCGGACGCCGATTGATGCATTCATCCTGCGGCAGCTCGCCAAACGCGGACTGGTCCACGCGACTGAAGCCGATCGCCTCACGCTGATTCGGCGATTGAACTTTGACTTGATCGGCTTGCCGCCCGCGCCGGCGGAAGTTCACGCATTCGTGAATGACACTCACCCTGCAGCGTACGAACGGCTGGTGGACCGGTTGCTGGCATCGCCGCGGTATGGAGAACGTTGGGCTCGGCATTGGCTGGATGTGGTCAAGTACGCGGACACCTGTGGCTACGACAAGGACAAACTGCGGCCCAACGCGTGGCCGTACCGCGACTACGTGATCCGGTCGTTCAACACCGACAAGAACTATGCGAGATTCGTCCAAGAACAAATCGCGGGCGACGTGATGTTTCCTAACACGGCGGACGGGATTCTCGGGCTGGGATTCGTTGCCGCCGGACCTTGGGATTTCATTGGTCATGTGGAAGTGCCCGAATCCAAAATCGACGGCCGCATCGCGCGACACATCGACCGCGACGAGATGGTGACCAACACGCTCAATACGTTTTGTAGCATCACGATTCAGTGTGCTCGTTGTCACAACCACAAGTTCGACCCGTTCACGCAGGAGCATTACTACAGCCTGCAATCCGTCTTCGCAGCGGTGGATCGAGCCGATCGGTTGTACGACGTCGATGAATCCGTCAAACGCCGACGGCTCGAACTCAACGATCGGCTGAAAACGTTGCAGGCCGAACAACGGCAACTCGAAGACGGCATTCTTCGCGATGGCGGTGCGGAACTCACCAAGCTGGATGGGCTCATCCGCGACTTGAATTCCAAGTCCAACCCCAAGGCCAAGCGGCCGGAGTACGGCTATCACAGTTTGTTCAGCCCGAATTCGGCGACAGCCAAATGGGTCGAAGTGGATTTGGGACGCGAAGTCGAGGTGACGAAGATCATCCTGCGACCGTGTCATGACGAGTTTGGGGGGATTGGTGCCGGTTTCGGGTTTCCGGTGCGATTTCGTGTCGCCGGGCGATTATCGGCCGAAGTCTTGAACGCGCACGTTTTCGCGGACCACACTAAGTCGGATGTCAAAAACCCGCTGCTTTTTCCGTTCGAGATTGATGCGCCGGCCACAAAGGCAAGGTTTATCCGCGTGACGGCCACGAAGCTGGTCGAACGCAAGAACGACTACATCTTGGCGCTCGCGGAAGTCCAAGTTCTCGACGGGGCCGGGAATAATGTGGCATTGAAGGCCAAGGTGTCCGCGTTGGATTCCATCGAAGCGCCGATCCGTTGGACTCGCAAGAATCTGACCGACGGCATCTGGGCACAAGGAGCGGATCCTAAAGTCACTGCAGAACTGGCAACCGCGCGGAAACAACGTGAGGCGATCATGACCAAAGTACTAACGCCGGATCGCATTCGTCGGCGCGAGGCTCTTGCGAAAGATGTTGCCGGCACGCAGCAACAGATCGCGACATTGCCACAGGGACAGATGGTTTACAGCGCCGCGACGCATTTCCAGCCGCAGGGCGGATTCCAGCCGACAATGGGCAAGCCACGTCTGATTCACGTGTTGCACCGAGGAAACATTCTGCAACCGCGTGATGAAGTTCAACCGGGGACCGTGCCGCTCGCCCCCCGGGACGACTGGCAGTTCAACCTGGAGAAAGGGCATTCCGAAGGCGAGCGACGCGTTCGATTGGCCGAGTGGATCACGCAGCGCGAGCATCCGTTGACATGGCGATCGATCGTCAACCGCGTGTGGCAGTATCACTTTGGTCGAGGCATCGTGGATTCGCCCAACGACCTGGGTCGCATGGGGCGACAACCGACACATCCCGAGTTACTGGATTGGCTGGCCAGCGAATTCCGCGACAGCGGGCAATCGTTCAAACACCTGCATCGCTTGATTGTCTTGAGTGCGGCCTACCGGCAGTCGTCCGCGACCCATTCGGCAAATGCCAAAATCGACGGCGGCAATCAGTTTCTCTGGCGGATGAATCGCCGTCGCTTGGAAGCAGAAGAGATTCGAGATTCCGTCCTGGCGGTCAGCGGTCGGATGCAGCAGACCATGGGTGGACCAGGTTATTACTTGTTCATGCTGGAACGCACGGCTCATTCGCCGCATTACGAGTACCACAAATTCGACCCCGCCGACGAGCGGTCACATCGCCGTTCGCTGTATCGCTTCATCGTGCGATCGCAGCCGGACCCGTTCATGACCACGCTGGACTGCGCGGACTCGTCGCAAAGCACGCCACGTCGCGACGAAACGCTGACATCGCTGCAAGCACTCTCGCTGCTCAATAATCGATTCAACCTCACGATGGCGTCGGAGTTTGCGAAGCGGTTGGAATCGGAAGCAGGCACCGCGCCCGAGCAAGTGCGGCGAGCGTTTGAACTGGTCACGGGGCGGTTTCCGTCGGTCGATGAACATCGCGATCTTGTGCGATACGCGAACCAGCACGGCCTCGCGAACCTCTGCCGAGTGCTGTTCAACCTGAGCGAATTCGTGTACGCGGACTGACGGTGTGATTGATTCAACAAACAGCGATCCCGAAAGTCGTGATCGCCAGACGGATAAGTCCGATTCGCGAGATTCAGTCGCGATTCCGCAGCCGGATCCAAGAACTCGCGAAGAATTGCATCCGCCCGGCAGTTTGGCCGAGTTGTTGTCGATCTCGGTGCCACTGATCATCAGCGCCGGTTCTTTCACGATCAACAACGTGATCGATCGCGTGTATCTGTCGTGGTATTCGCGTGAAGCGCTCGCGGCGAGTCTCAACGGGTCGATGTTCCACTGGACGCTGCTCGCCGTACCGATCGGCGTGTGCATGTACGCCAATACGTTCGTGGCACAGTACGACGGTGCCGGGCGAAAGGGCCGAGTTTCGGCGTCCGTGTGGCAAGCCGTTTACCTGGCCGTGTTCACGGGTCTGGTGTTGATGGCTTTGAACGAACCCGCCGTGCAAATCCTGGCCTGGACCACCGAAAGCCATGACCGCACGGTGTCGCTGTTGCAAATCGAATATTTCCAGGCCCTCAACATCGGTTCGCCCATCTTTTTGGCGACCGCCACGCTCTCGACATTTTTCAGCGGACGCGGTCGCACTCGACCGGTGATGGTGGTCAACATCATCGCCATGCTGTTCAACTGCGTGGGGAATTATGCGTTGATCTTCGGCGCGGGGTTCATCCCTAGCCTCGGCATCACGGGTGCAGGATACGCCACGGTGCTGTCTCGGCTGTTGGCGCTTGGGCTGTTTCTGGCACTCATCCTGCGCCGCGAAGAAGCCGACTACCACTTCTTCCGCCACTATCGGCTCGATTGGAAACTGCTCGGCCGCATGGCGAAATACGGTTTGCCTGCCGGTTGGCAACTGCTGGCCGACGTGGGCGGCTTCACGGTGTTTCTGTTTCTGATCGGCGGACTGGGAGCGAACGAGATGGCGTCGACCACGCTCGCGTTCAACATCAACTCGGTCGCGTTCATCCCACTGCTCGGAGTCGGCATGGGCGTTTCGACGATCGTCGGGCGAAGAATCGGCGAGGGGCGCCCGGAATTGGCCGTGCAGACCACGTGGAAGTCGTTTTGGATGACGATCATTTGGGTCGTTTCGTTGGCCGCGTTCTACTTGTCCGTGCCCGAGATCCTCATCGACCAATACCAAGGCGATCACGCGCCGGCCGAGTTTGCGGAACTACGAGACTCGGTCGTGGTGTTGCTGCGTTTCGTCGCCGTCTACACGCTGTTCGACGCAATGGCCGTGGTGTTTTCGAACGCGGTTCGCGGTGCCGGCGATACTCGCTTCGCACTGTGGTTTACGTTCGGCAGTTGTTGGTTGCTGATGGTGATACCGACCTGGATCGCTCGATGGCCTGCTGGTGCGCCGTCACGGCGTATATCGTGGTGACCGGAATCGGTTTCCTCGCTAGGTTCCTGCAAGGCCGTTGGAAGACGATGCAGGTGATCGAGCGAGTCGATCCCAAACGTTGATGCTCGCGACTGTCGAAGACGCAGACGGGCGTGTAAAACAGTCGCTGAATTCTGAGTCGTGTTTGTAAAACCCTGTCGCTGAATACGAGCGGAGTGACTTCGATGGAATCGCAGGAATCGTCAGTCGTTGATCATGCCTTGGACGCTACGGCCAATGCCGCTCCCGTCGAACCGACGGCACAACCCGCGTCGCTCTTTCGGCGCGTGTACGGGAACAAATGGGTTCGCTGGATGCGTCGCACGCTGTTGGTGTGCGTGATCCTCGTCGCAGGGTTCACGGGATTCCTGTACGCGAAGTATCCCGGCTTCGTGAAGGACACGATCAACCAATTCCGCTTTGCTCCGGCTCGCGAAGTGATCGACCAGTACGTGTTCCTGATGTACTTCAGCGATTACTACGGTCGAATGCGCGAGAACCCGGAAACGGGGATGTACGACTTCCATCAAGCCATCAGTCAGCACAAGGGGTCAGACTTCGACTTGGGAGTATTGTCCTATCACGCGGGCGACTATCCCACGGCCGTCAGCAAGATCGAAGCCGACATCGCCGCAACCAGCGAATCCGAAGACAAACTGTTCTGGTTGGCTTTGTCGTATCAGCGGGTGGCGGAGCAGGACAATTGTGCCAAGTTCTGTCGAGTCGGCACGTCGAAGCATTTCTGCTCACTGCCGATTGTGCGAACTCATGCCGACACAACACCGTCGCGAAAAGCCGCCCAACTGTTCGAAAAACTGCTGGACGAGTATGACTCGGAAAACACGCTGTACCGCTGGCTGCTCAATTTCAGCTACATGACGCTCGGCGAATTCCCCGCCGGCGTGCCCGAGCAATACGCGGTTTCGGGCGACTTCATCGACACCTATTACGGCGACAAAGCAGCCGCCGCCAAGGCGCGATTCTCGCACATCGATTTGCAGGAACGCGCGGCGGAGATGGGCATCAATACCGACGATTGCGGTCGCGGCGTGGCGGTCGAGGATTTTGACGGGGACGGCTACTTGGATCTCGTCGTGGGCGGGGCCTTCAGCCAGCTGCGCTACTTTCGAAACGTGGACGGCAAGACGTTCGAAGACCGTTCCGAGGCGGCTGGGTTCAGCGGGTTGACCCAGATTCACGGCGTGTCGACGGCGGACTACGACAACGATGGTCACGTGGACTTGTTTGTCTCGCGACCGTTTTACCACTTCCATTTTCTGCGGAACCAAGGCGACGGCACGTTTCAAGACATCACGTTTCCGTCCGGCTTGTTGAAGACGACTCCCAGCAAGGACACGGCGTTCTATTCGTTCGTGGCGACATGGGGCGACATCAACAACGACGGTTTCTTGGACGTGTTCATCTCGCAGTTTGGTCAGTCGTTTCCCTTCATGGACGGCCTGATGTCCCGCAAGGCGAAGGCATCTCGGCTGTATCTCAACGTGCCGGGCGATGCAGACCTACCTCGCAAATTCGTGGACTCGACGGAGCAATTCGGCCTGACTCAATACGTCGACGACAAGATCATCGTCTCGGGTCCGATCGGTGATTTCGACGCCGACGGTTGGCCGGACTTGTTCCTGTCCAACTTCATGGGTCAAAACGTGTTGCTGCGAAACATCGACGGCAAGCGATTCGAAAAATCCGATTTGATCGAAACTCGACGATCGGGATTCATGTCCGCATTTCTGGACATCAATCATGACGGCCGCTTGGATTTGTTCCACGCGGGCGGCGCGGCGGCCAAGACGTCCACGAATTGCGCCGTGTTCGATAAGGGCTCGAACCGATCCGCTACGGCGATCTATTTCCAAACGGAAGACGGGAAATTCGTTGAGCGTCCAGACGCGTTCGGCGGCGGCTTTCGAATCGGCACGATGGGCGTGGCCTACGGCGACATCAACAACGACGGGGCGTACGAGTTCTATCTCGGCACTGGTAACCCCGAAGGACAATTCGTGCTGCCCAACGCGTTTTTCATGGGCGAGATCGACGGGCGGCAGCCGACCGGCATGATGGCCAACGCCTCGATGTTGCAGGGTTTCGGCACGATTCAAAAAGGCCACTCGATCGTGTTCTTCGATTTCGACAACGATGGCGATCAGGACATCTATCAAAGTCTGGGCGGCATGTGGCCGGGCGATTCATGGCCCAATCAGTTCTTCGTCAACGAGACCACGTCGGACAACACGTGGGTCAAGATTCGCCTGCGCGGTCGCGAAACGAATCATCGGGGCGTGGGTGCCTGGATTCGCGTGGACGCCAAGACGACCGGTGGCGATCCGATCGTGCGGCAGGTCTACATGCACAACAACACCGGCTTCGGCAGCGCCCCGTATTTGGCCCACATCGGCTTGAAAGATGCCGCACGGATCGAAAAGGTGACGGTACGCTGGCCGGTTTCCAAGACGACGAAAACGTATGCGGTGGAAATCGGAAAACTCAGCGTGTTGGACGAGAATGGTGCGGTAAGGGTGGTTGATTAGGATTCTGATGCGCATGAAAAAGCCCGTCTCACGATGAAACGGGCTAGTCAACGACTTGGCAAATTGAGCAAACACTACTTCAGAATCTTCGAAGTGTCCTTGACGATCGCTTCGATCTTCTTGGCGTTCAATTCACCCTTGCCAAAGGCATGGTTGGCCTTGACGTTCTTGCCACCACCCTGCCACAGCATGACGGTGACGGCAGCGTCTTCCGAGATCTTGTAATTGGGCGGACCCGCAGCACCGTCGAATGTGGTCAACGGTGTGTTTTTGATCCCGTGTTTTTCGGCCAGTGCCTTCAGTTTCCCTTCGTCTGCATCGGGGTCATCAGAGAGCAGAACCACGAACGCAGCCATTTTGGAATTCTTGTTCTTACCAACAACGTCATCAATCTGCTTGACCAAACTGGCCAATTCGTCGGTGATCTCGCGAGCGAAGATGTTGACCACCGGACGTGAACCGTAGCGTCAGCGATAACACAGAGACTTACCGGCATTCGGGCCGGTGACGTCCCTGACATTATAAGCTCCGGCACCATCGCCGACCTGTAGGCCGGACTTCAAGTCGGCCCCCTGCGTTACACCTGCGGTGAACAGCAGGAGTGCCGAGAATACGGCTACTTGCCTCATACTGCGTCTCCTCATTGTTGAAAGGAAAATCCAAGTCGTGTGGAATGAGTGTAAGCAGTTGTCCGTCCGTCAGATACCGTCCAGCAACCACGATTTTTGAAGTGTGCGGCAACTCACATTTTCAAAAACCAACCGAGAAGCCTCGCCGACCCCCCACGAGTGTGCGGACGTGTTGCCGAAATCCGACAGGCATGGGCTTTGAGCGTCAGCGGTCGAGAATTCACCTCATCAATCGGCAACGTGATGCCCGACTTCAACCGAACCTCGCAACATTTCGTTGACCGACCGCAACCATGTTGTATGTTTCCGTAGCTTTCGCCACACACGTGGCTGAAAGTTGATGGATCGCAACGCTGCCCCTCAATCCGCCCGACCAATCTCGTTGTTTCGGTTTGACACACTTGTCTAGCTGGACCGACGAGCGACTCTCAAGGTCATCTCAAACTTGGCAGGCATCCAGTGGCTCGATGTGCTGAATGAATCAGTTTGTCAGTCGCTTTGAAGAATGGATTCGACGGTCGTGACGCAGCAATCGAGTTGCTTCGATCGTGTCCCCTCAGACGTGAAGCCGGATATTCCGCACCTCTTGCCGACGATTTTCGCGGACGGTTTCTGAACTGATTTGCAACAACGATCGGGGCTCGCACCTCCACGTTCGATCGCATGGCTCAACGGCCATCGATGGGGCGTGACACGATGCGAGTCCTCGCAACGCAGATGGGACACCCCGAGCCGATGAAGAAGCAACTCCAAGGTTCACTCCTCGTCGTCGACGACGACAAGCACATTCTTGAGGCCATGGCCGATTACCTCCGCAGCCTCGGCCACCGCACCGAAACGGCATCGACATGCCAAGAAGCTCTCGAACGAATGCACGAATACCCGTTCGAGATCGTGATCTGCGACGTCAACCTGCCGGATCTGGACGGCTTCCACCTGCTCGAATGGTCCATCGACCACGCGCCGGACACGTCGGTCATCATGTTGACCGGCTACGGCACAATCGAAAGCGCGGTTGAAGCCATTCGCATTGGGGCCTTCGACTATCTCACCAAGCCGGTGATCGATGAAGAATTGCAATTGGCGATTCAGCGAGCGCTCGGTCAAAAGCACATCGTGGAAGAGAACAAATCGCTGAAGGCCCAATTGAACGAGAAATTCGGTTTGGGCAACATCGTCGGACGCGACTACAAGATGCAGAAGATGTTCGACCTGATTGAAAGCGTCGCCGACACGCGAACGAACGTCATGATTCTCGGCGAAAGCGGGACCGGCAAGACGATGACGGCCCGCGCCATTCATCAGCTCAGCGAGCGACGGGACAAGGCGTTTGTTGAAGTCGCCTGCGGTGCTTTGCCGGATACGTTGCTGGAAAGCGAGTTGTTCGGACACGTGAGCGGGGCATTCACGGGTGCGTCTCACGATAAAGTCGGCAAGTTTCTCCAGGCGGACGGCGGCACGATCTTTCTCGACGAAATCGCCACGGCGTCACAAAGCCTGCAGGTCAAGCTGTTACGCGTGTTGCAGGACCGCGAATTCGAACCGGTGGGCGGCAACAAGACGCACAAGGTCGACGTGCGGCTGATTCTGGCGACCAATCAGGATCTTGAGGAAATGGTGCG
This sequence comes from Planctomycetota bacterium, assembly GCA_027622115.1. Lineage (GTDB taxonomy): Bacteria > Planctomycetota > Planctomycetia > Planctomycetales > Planctomycetaceae > JAQBZS01. Next base: position 10,106 of record JAQBZS010000164.1, read on the forward strand.
AAGCGGTCAGTTTCGCCAGGACCTGTATTACCGCATCAACGTCATTACGTTGACTCAGCCGCCTTTGCGAGACCGCCTCAGCGACATCCCGCTCTTGGTGGACCACTACCTTGAGGACTTCAACAAGCAGACGGGCAAGAAAGTCGAATGCTTTGATGACGAAGCCAATGCCGCGCTGCAACGGTATTCGTGGCCCGGGAATGTCCGCGAGTTATTGAACGTCGTGGAACGAGCCGTCGTGTTGAGCAAGGGCACCCGCATTGGCGTGGCCGACTT
>JAQBZS010000165.1 GCA_027622115.1 Planctomycetota bacterium
CTACTCAGTCGTTACTCCCACCGGCACGGGGCCGGTGGAGAGCATGTGTGACAACAGGCTATTGGTAGCTACTCAGTCGTTACTCCCACCGGTACGAGGCCGGTGGAGAGCAGATAGAAAACATCAGAGTCAGGATCTTTGAACCACCCGACCCCAGCCCCACCAACGCCCAAACCCACGTTCACGCGACACAAACAGATCGACACGCATGCCAACCGAGACACTCAAAGCTTCCACGCCGACCATGACAGTTCGCACGAAAGTCGCGACGGTGTGTCAAGTGGTCCACAGCTTGGAAGTCGGCGGGACGGAAGTGCTGGTGGCTCAGTTCGCTCGCCACTTGAGCGACCGGTTTCGCATGGTCGTGGCGTGTTTGGATCGACTGGGACCGCTCGGCGAAGACCTGCGTCGTGAAGGCTTCGAAGTTCGCGTCATCGGCCGGAACATGGGCATCGACTGGCGCTGTGGTCGCAAGTTGTCGCAATTCCTGCGCGAATTCGACGTCGACCTGATCCACGCGCATCAATACACGCCGTTCTTTCAAGGACTCGTATCGCGTTTCTTTTATCGTCGGCCGCCCGTGCTGTTCACCGAACATGGTCGGCATCATCCGGACGTGCCCAGTTGCAAACGGGCGATCGCCAATCGCTTGCTGATTCAGCGACGCGATCGCGTGATTGCCGTCGGCGACGCGGTGAAGCAAGCGTTGATCACCAACGAAAACATCGGCGGCGATCGCATCTGCGTGGTTTACAACGGCGTTGATCTCTCGCCGTACGCCGCCGGAGCGCAAGTCGATCGCGCGGGCGCTCGCCGGGAATTGCAGTTGGATGACGATGCCTTCGTCGTGGCACAAGTCGCTCGACTCAATCGGCTGAAGGATCACGCGACGGCCATTCGCGTCGCGCGAAGACTGAAAGACAGCCACATCAAGGTTCGCTTGCTGATCGTTGGGAACGGCGAAGAACGACCCACGATCGAGTCGCTCGTTCGCGAACACGATCTGGGCCGCGAAGTGCGGATGCTGGGCACACGCAACGACGTGCCACGGATTCTGTCGGCGGCGGACGCGTTCTTGTTGACCAGCATCAGTGAAGGCATCCCGCTGACGATCATCGAAGCCATGGCCGCCGGGTTGCCGGTTGTGTCCACGCGAGTCGGTGGTGTGGCCGAAGTCGTAACGGACGGCGTGACGGGCCTGATGACGAACGCCGGTGACGACTCGTCACTGGCCAACCATCTACACCGCCTGGCCAACAGTGCGGGATTACGCGGTCGGTTTGGCGACGCTGGCCGAGAACGCGCGTTCGAGAATTTCTCGGAAGTCACGATGCATGCAGCGTATCGCGGAATCTACGAGGAGATGTTGCATGACTAACGCCACATTGGTGACCGATAAATTCAAATGCGCCACGACCGCTCGGAAGGAACCGCGAGCCGACAATCGACCGGCATCGCTGCTTGTGTTCTCCGACGATTGGGGACGCCATCCGTCGAGTTGTCAGCATCTGGTCGGTCGGTTGCTGGATCGATATTCGGTGAATTGGGTCAACACGATCGGCACGCGCACGCCCAAATTGGATTGGGCCACGCTCTCGCGCGTGTTCGAGAAACTTCGGCAATGGCGAGCAAGACGCAGCGTTGATGCCACGCGCGATGACACGCCAAGTCGAGTCCCAAGGTTCAGTCAGCCAACCATCATCAATCCCAAAATGTGGCCGTGGTTCACGCACCGACACGACCGCCGGTTGAATCGGGCTCTGTTGACTCGGCAATTGCACCGCGTGATCGAGTCGATGCCGCAACCGGTCACGACCGTGTCAACGATACCGATTACCGCCGATCTGGTGGGCCGACTGCCAGTCGCCAAGTGGGTCTATTACTGCGTCGACGACTTCAGCGAATGGCCGGGTCTCGACGGCCGCACGATGGCGCGGATGGACTTGGACATGATTCGTGCGGCGGACGAAATCGTTGCCGTCAGCGAACACCTGCAAGAACACATCGCGCGGCACGGGCGCGAATCTCATTTGCTGACGCATGGCGTCGATCAGGCGATGTGGGCGGCAACGACCGAACAACATCACACCGGCGACACACAACGCCGCACCGTTCTTGACGAACTGCAATCGCCTCGCGTGGTTTTCTGGGGCGTGGTGGATCGGCGGATGGATTTCGAGTTTGTCGCGAAACTTGCGAACTCGATGGATCGCGGATCAATCACACTGATCGGGCCGCAACAGAACCCGGACCCACGATTGTTGGCGTTGCCTCGTGTCAGTGCGATCCCAGCGGTGCCGTTCGACGAGCTGCCGCGGATCGCAGCGACCGCGGACGTGTTGGTGATGCCGTATATCGACGCGCCCGTCACGCATGCCATGCAGCCGCTGAAGCTCAAGGAATACTTGGCCACCGGCAAGCCGGTTGTGGTGCGCAAGCTGCCATCGACATACGACTGGCGCGACTGCATGGACGTCGCTCAATCCGCCGAGCAATTCGTGGAACTCGTACACGCACGCGGCAACGGCGTGATCTCCGACAAGCAACGAGCGGCACGAAGTCGACTCGCGAATGAAGGCTGGGATGCGAAGGCAATCGAATTCGAACAGTGGCTCGCAACCAGTAATCGCGGGTGATGGGAACAGGCATGACGATTAGCGTTGAAATGCAGCAGTCTCGGTCGCACATCGAAACACAATCGCCCCCGGCAACATCGACCGCCGCGTCGATGCCGGTGGTGTCGATGCCAGTGGTGTTGCATCCGCGTGTCGTGACCGGCACGGGCGGCGGGCCGGACAAAACGATCGTGAACTCGCCACGCTTCCTGCGGGAACTCGGCTACCGAGGCGTGTGTGCCTACATGCATCCGCCTCGCGACCCGGGCTTCCAAGCCTTGCTGCGACAGGCCGAGCACGCGGACACGCAACTGCTGTCAATCCCCGACCGAGGTGCGTGGGATCTCAGTGTCGTGCGGAGATACGTCAGCATTTGCCGCGAACACGACGTCCGCATCTGGCATGGTCACGACTACAAAAGCAACGCGATCGGGCTGTTGGTGCGGCGATTCCACCCGATGAAGTTGGTCAGCACCGTGCATGGATGGGGCGTGCAGTCCGGTCGAGCCCCGTTGTATTACCGCATCGATCGCGCGTGCTTGCGAAAGTACGACAAGGTGATCTGCGTCTCGAACGACCTCGTGGATCAGTGCCTGGCAGCCGGTGTTTCACCGCGAAACTGCGTGCTCATCGAAAACGCGATCGACGTGGATGAGTACCGGCCGACCACGAATCGCGACTCGGCGAAACTCCAATGCGGAGTCGATCCACATCGATTGGTGATCGGAACCGTGGGCCGGTTGTCGGTCGAGAAATCGTTCGATGAACTCATCCGAGCCGTTGACGACATCCTGTCGGCGGGCGTGGAGGTCTCGTTGTTGATTGCGGGCGACGGACCCGAACGCGAAGCACTGAGATCACTGATCGACGAACTCGGACGCCGCGATGCGATTCGGCTGCTGGGTCATGTGGCGGATCCTCGACGACTGTTCGAGGCTATGGACGTGTTCGTGTTGAACAGCCTGCGAGAAGGGTTGCCGAACGCGCTGCTGGAATCGCTGGCCATGCAAGTGCCGGCGCTCGTGACGGCCGTGGGCGGCATCCCGCGCGTCATCGAGCACGAGCGGAACGGGCTATTGACATCTCCGGGCAACCGTGACGAGCTGACGGTGTCGTTGAGTCGGCTGTTGCACAATCCTGCGTTGCGAGATCAGTTGGCCCGCGCGGGTCGGAAGATGATCGAAGCGGACTTCAGCTTTGACGACCGCATGAGAAAGATCGCACGCGTGTATGACGACGTGCTCGACGTTCCAGGTCGCGCGGTCTCAATTCGTTCTTCGCAAACTGCGAATTCGGAACACGTCACCGCGCGTCTCACGGTCGAGCCCGCAGGTGATCTCAACGCCTGGGACACGTATCTCGCGTCGAAAGGCGCCGCCGGGTTTCATGCCGGAACCGAGTGGCTCCGGGTCTTGGAGCATGGGCTGCAACACGAGCCTGTGTTCGTGCAAGCGACTCGGAATCACCGGATCGTCGGAGTACTCGGACTCGCACACGTGAAGAGCCGATTGTTCGGCAAGTTCCTGGTCAGTCTGCCGTATCTGAATTCTTCCGGGGTCGTCGCGGATGATGACGCAATCGAGATCGCGCTGGTCGATCGAGCCATCGAACTCGCCGACGCCTTGGACGTGCGGTATCTCGAACTGCGTCAGGAACGTGCGATCGATCACCCGCAACTCACGACTGCCGTCACGGAAAAAGTCCACATGCGATTGGAACTACCCGAGGCGTCGGATGACTTGTGGTCGTCGCTCAAGTCCAAAGTCCGCAGCCAAATCCGCAAGCCACTGCGAGACACGGACCTCAAGGTGCATTGGGGACGGCTCGAACTGCTGGACGAATTCTATGCCGTCTTCTGCGAGAACATGCGGGATCTCGGCACGCCGCCATTTTCGCGAAGGCTGTTCGCGAGCATCCTGGAGCAATTTCCGCAGGACTCGGAGTTGTGTTGCGTGCGTCTTTCCGGTCGACCGATCGCGTCGGCATTGCTGGTCCACGGTCCCAGGACGACGGAAGTGCCGAGTGCAAGTTCGCTGCGGCGGTTCAATGCGTCGAACGCCAACATGCTGATGTATTGGCATTTGTTGGCTCGCACGATTGAGCGCGGGCAAGACGTGTTCGACTTCGGTCGCAGCACGATGAACGGCGGCACGTTCAAGTTCAAAAAACAGTGGGGCGCCGAAGCGCATCCCGCGGTGTGGCAGTCGTACGTGAGACACGGCACCGCGCGAGACATGCGGCCGGACAACAGCAAATTCGGGCTGATGATCAAGGCGTGGCAGAAGTTGCCCGTGTGGCTAACGCGTTGGATTGGGCCGGGGATCGTGCGGGGGATTCCGTGAGGAACCTTTGGAGTGCTCCGGCTTGACGGAGCTTTGAATTTTTCGGACGCGCGTTCGATCCGACGAGAAGACACAGTCACTTCGCGATAACGATTTGAAATTTGAAAATTCCAAAGCGGCGTCAAGCCGCCGCACTCCATAGAGATTCAACATGCGACTCCCGACATCGATCCACCCGCGGTTCAAACTGGCGTTTCTCGTGATCACGGCGATCGGACTGACGGCGGCGTTGCTCGTATCCAGTCCCGGTCGCATGTTGCCCACTTCGCTGGCGAACAACATCTACGTCCGCATCCCGGACACCGTGCAACACTTCACGGGCTATGCCGTGTTTGCGTTTGCCTTGTTGTGGTATCGCTCCGTCGTCATGGGGCGAGCCTTATTCGCACTCCTCGGCGTGGCCATCGCGCATGCGATGACCACCGAATGGCTGCAAGGTTTCGTGCCAAGTCGAACCCCCGATCTCCGCGATTTCGCGGCGAATCTATTGGGCATCGCAGCGGGCACGCTGACTGCCGTGTTGTGGATTCGACGCGATCAATGGCGACGACCCTCGATGGAAACATTACGGCGCCTGCGATTCACGTCGATCCTGGGCAAGCGGCCCGTTCCAGCATTGGCGGGTGCCGGTGTTGAAACCGCCGCCACGGATCAAACGGCTCGCCACAACCCGCGACTGTTGATGTCCGGCAATGCTGCCGCGACGCCGGCGCTCACAGCAACCGAATCGATCGGCATGGTTCGCGGACCGGATCTTGCTGCGGAACACGAAGGGCCGATTCGCAGAATCAACTACCGGCTGTTGGGCATCACCTTCGCATCCTTCGTAATCTTGATGGCCGGGATGTGGAAGCTGCGCGGTTATCAAGTCCGTCGCAACGCGGGCTCGCTCTACGACCAAGCTCATCAGGCCAAAGCCGATGGCGACCTCACGAAGGCTCGCGATTTCATGGGGCGATATGTCTCGATGGCCTCGTCGAACATTCAAGCACGAGCCGAATTCGGCCAAATGTTGGACGCCGACGCGGACTCGATCAAAAAGAAACGCCGCGTGTTCATGATCTTCGAAGACGTGCTGCGAGAAGATCCGATTCTCCACGACATCCGTCGTCGCCAAGCCGAACTCGCCATCGAGATCGATCGCATCAACGACGCTGAAGCCCATCTGCGAATCTTGCGACAAAGCTTCCCCGAGGACGGGCATCTCGACTACATCGCGGGCCGTTGCGCGGAACGCTCGAAAGACGACAACTCCGCCATCGCGGCGTATCGCGCCGCCATCGAACACGACGCCGGTCAATTGGATGCTTTCAATCGTTTGGCTCGGTTGCTGCACGCCCACGATCACGCGGATGAAACGGCCGCAGTGCTGGCCGACATGCTGGTCATGAATCCGAAATCGGCCGAGGCTCGCGTGATTCGCGGCAAGTTTCGCCAGGAGTTCGGGTCGCCGGCCGAAGCCACGACCGACATCAACACGGCACTGGAAATGGATCCAAAGAACGTCGACGTGCATCTGGCCGCCGGGAAGTTGGCATTTGACGAAGCCGCTGCCGCCCAGCACGCGGATCAACTTGACCGCATGACGCGAATCGTAACGCTGGCTCGGTCGCGGCTGGAAACGATCATTGAATTGCGGAGCGGTCAATCCGACGCCAAGCCATCCACCGCGAACAAGCTCACCGACCAAGACGTGGAACTTGTGCTGCAGCTCGCGCACATCGAGTCGTACTTCGGCAAGGCCGAAAACGCGTCCAAGTGGTTCATGCAGGTGCTCGAACAGGACGAAGACGAACCGCGAGCACTCGCCGCGATGGCGGACTTGATGATCCAAGTCGGCAAGTTTGAACAAGCTCGCGGCTTCGCAAATCGCCTGCCGCGATCTCCGGACGCGGACGCGCTGCGGCAATTCCTGGAAGCTCGCATGCTGATTGTCGAACGCAATTGGAAGCAGGCACACACCACGCTGGAAACCGCCCGAAGACTGATGTCCGATTCACCGCAACTGTCGGAACGCACGGACCTCGTCATCGCCAAGGTTCTCGAGGAACTGGGCGACACCGACTCGCAGGGCAGAATCTATCGCCGCATCTTGAAGGACAACGTGCGGTCGCTGCCGGCTCAATTGGGACTGGCGTCGTCGTATCTGCGCAGCGGGCAGTTGGATGATGCCGTAGCCGAATACCGCCAGATGTTGCACGTGCCGAAGGTGCGATTGCTGTTGGCCCAGTTGTTGATGATCCAGTACTCGAAATTGCCCGAATCTGCTCGCGATTGGGACGAAGTGGTCGACCTGATCGACGACGCGGAAGACACCGAATCACCGGCGGCGATCGCCATGTTGCGAGCCGAACTGTTGGCGATTCGCGGTCGCTACGACGCGGCACGGGCCGTGATTGAAGAAGCCCGCGCTTCGCAAGCGGATCGCATCGAGTTCTGGCTGGCGATGGCCAAGATCGCCGAACGCGCGGGCGATGCGGTTCGCGAGCAAACTTGGAAGGGGCAAGCGTTGCTGGCCGGCAAACACTTCGACCGAGCCGAGACGCATCTGCGTGAAGCGGTCAAGCTCGGTCGCTCGTCGCCGGAACCGTTTGTGTTGTTGTTGTCCTGCTTGCATCAAGCGGGCAAGACCGAGGAAGCCGTGAAACTGCACGCCGAGCACTACCAACATGTGCGAGAATTGAAGGAACCGGAGATCATCGCCGAGTGCTACGCCGCCACCGGCAAGCTGGAATTGGCGGAAAAGTTCTTCAAGCATGCCGTGAAGACCAAGCCGAAGAACTCGGCCGTGTTGCGTGGCTTGGCAGACTTGTACTTGAGAAACAAGCAGTTCGAGCAAGCGGCACCGTTGTTGCGACGCTTGTCGGAATTGGGCCACATCTCAGGAGCCGATGCCAATTGGGGGCGGCGACACTTGGCGGTCGTCTTGGCATCGCACGGGGACTATGCGTCCTTCAAGCAGGCGCTCAACCTGACTCAAATTCAATCGAAACTTCACGGGGAAGCACCGGAAATCGCCGCCGCCACGCCAGCCGGCAAGCGAATTCGAGCCATCGTGCTGGCCGCGCGACCGCATCCTCGCAACCGGCGTGAAGCCATCCGGCTGTTGGAAGAACTCGCCGATCAACAACAACTGGCCAACAATGATCGCTGGCTGATGGGTCAGCTTTATGAACGCGACGGTCAATGGGACAACGCCATCGCCCAATACGAGACCGTGCTGAACACGACGAATCGGCGATCGGCTCGGCAGTTGATCCAATTCATGGGCGTGCTGCTGTCGCGTGGAAAACTCGAAGCCGCCCAAGCCTGGATGCCGGCGTTGACCAAGGTGGAAGCGCTAACCTGGCGGACTCGCCGCATGGAACTGTGGTTGCAGGCATTCGGCCCGCGATCTGAAAAAAGCGTGGAAGCGCTGCAAGACGCCGTGAATGAAGGGCACGGGCATGCGTCGGTGATCGAGCGGACGTTTGAAGTGGCCGGATTTGCTCGCCGCATCGCGGGCTCGATGACCGACACCGCGAAAGCCACCGCGTTCAAAAGGCTGGCCGAAGACTTGATGGCCGACTTGTCGATCAGTCGACCGGACGCTGCGTTTCAAGTCATCACCATGCGAGCTGCCGACAACCGGCAGTTGGAAGCGATGGACGCGTGCCGAGCCGCATGGGATCGCTTTGACCCGGAAACCGCCGCCCAGATTTCCGTGGCGATGCTGGCCGGCGGCGAATGGAGCGACGAAAACTGGAACGAGATCGAGCGATTGCTGGAAGCCGCCACGAAGAAACGCTCGGCGTCGATTCCTTTGCGGATCGCGATGGCGGATCTGCATTCGCTACGCGGGCGACTGGACCAGGCGGAGTCGTTGTATCGAGCCATTCTGAAAGGCGATTCGGACAACGTGATTGCGTTGAATAACCTTGCCTGGATGCAGGGCGTCTCGGGTCGCAACAGCAACGAAGGTCGGCAGTTGATCGAACGCGCGATCGAGAAAGCCGGGCTCACGCATCAGCTCCGCGACACGCGGGCCTGCATCCTGCTGGCGGAAGGGCTCGCACCGGAAGCATTGGGCGACATGGAGTCGGTGATCGACGAAGCACCCACGAGTCACGCCTATTTCCATCAAGCGTTGATTCTGGGCAAGCTGGAACGCTGGAACGAAGCCCGTGATTCGTTCCGTCAGGCGCAAGAATCGGGACTGAATCTCAAGCGACTGCATCCGCTGGAACGAGATGCGTACGGCGACTTGATCGATCAGTTGACCGCTCGGGCGAATCCTTGATGATCTCCCGGTTGCCGCGAGATGCTCCGAAATACTCGAAGGCAGTCCGACTCACGGATTCGTTGGATCCTGAATTCGTTGGAGCCACACTCGTGATCGCGGCGTTCGTCGGAAAAGGCTCCAACGAATTAAGGACCCAACGAATAGGTACGGTCACGGTCGTCAGCTCATGCTTTGGAAGGAAACAAGTGATGAAAAAGTCGATCGTCTTGTTGAGCGGTGGATTGGACTCCACCACCACACTCGCCATCGCCATGTCGGCGGGATTTTCCTGCCATGCGGTTACGTTTCGTTATGGCCAGCGACACAACATTGAGATTCAGGCCGCGCAGCGAATCGCCGAGTCGATGGGGGCGACCGAACATCTGATCCTGGATATCGACCTGCGCAGCATCGGTGGTTCCGCACTGACGGCCGACATCGCCGTTCCGAAAGATCGCGCGGTGAGTGACATGGAATCGGGAATTCCGATCACATACGTCCCGGCACGTAACACAATCTTTTTGTCGTTCGCGCTGGCGTGGGCGGAAGTGCTGGACGCCACCGATATCTTCATCGGCGTGAATGCCGTGGATTACAGCGGATACCCCGACTGCCGACCCGAGTACATCGCGGCGTACGAACGCATGGCCAACCTAGCCACCAAGAAAGCCACGGAATCCGTCGAGCCTCTGCGAATCCACACGCCGCTGATCCAGCTCACCAAGGCCGACATCATTCGCCGAGGCCTCGAACTGGGAGTCGACTATTCATTGTCCACCACCTGTTACGACCCGGACGTCGACGGCACGGCCTGCGGACATTGTGATGCCTGCACACTGCGCCTGAAGGGCTTCGAAGAAGTCGGCGTGGCGGATCCGGTGCCGTATCGCGCCTGACATGTGGATCAGTCGGATGATCGAACATGCTGGAATAACGAGGACGCAGCAAACTCTGAGGTCTCCGTGTCTCTGTGTTTCAAACTGTTTGGATGAAACATAGAGGCACGGAGAGTGTCGCCATGCGAAAGACGGGCGAAGTCCGGATTATGCACTAGCCGTTTTGGCGCTAGCCACGGTTCCAGTCGAACGCGGGAAAACCGCGGCTAGCGCGGCTAGCGCCCAAACGGCTAATTATTCTCGCCGCGCCAAATAC
>JAQBZS010000166.1 GCA_027622115.1 Planctomycetota bacterium
ATACTCGCAGCAACTCGGAACTTAAGCGTGCTGAAAGCTCCGGGTTGACAGCGATCACCGCGGCCGTTGAAGCCGCGCATGTCACAACAACTCGTGGATCGCCGAACCTTCCGCCAATAGGTTGTAGGGCCGGTTTTGCGAGTCGATTGCTTCGAGATCGTGAATGCCCATCGCGTGGTAGACCGTCTTCGTAACATCAGCGGGCATCACAGGTTTATCGGCAGGGTATTCCGCAAGCCGATCGCTGCTGCCGTAGGTTTGACCGCCTTTTATGCCACCTCCGGCAAGCACGTCGGTCAGGCAGTGCGTCCAATGGTCGCGTCCGGCTCCCGTGATACCGCCGGATCGGGGATCGCCGATCTTGGGTTTGCGGCCCATTTCACTGGTGACCATCAGCAACGTCTCGTCCAGCAGACCTCGATCGGCGAGATCCTCGACCAACGCGGAAAAGGCTCGATCGAAGACCGGCAGCAGGTCGTCTTCCAGGCAATGGAAGTTGTTTCCGTGTGTGTCCCAACCGCCGCCACTCGCACATTTCTTACCCAGTCGAGGCCGGTCCTCCATCCAGAACACGGTAATAAACGGCACCCCGGCTTCGACCAAACGCCTCGCCAACAGCAGGCTCATGGCGTTGACGTCGTTGCCATATCGCGCACGGATCGTTTCGGATTCCTGGGAAACATCGAATGCTTTTGCCGTGTTGGACGATGCCAGCAGCGAAACGGCCCGTTCATGCTGCCGGTTCCATTGTTGGACTTTCGCTTCGTTGTCGAACCGGTGCCTGGCGTCGTCAACAGCACTCAACAGGCTGCGTCGAGCCGCAAGTCGGTCGCCATCGACACCCTGTTGCAACTGCAATGATGGGGCTTGGAATTTGATCGGTTCCGACAGACTGCCCTGAAGATAGATGGGGTTGTGTTCCACGCCCAGCCGCGCGGCAAACTGGCCTGGGCGAGTATACGGAGCCGTGCTGGGTTTATGCGGCAACGTGATGGCGTTGGGGAGATGCGGATGTGGCGGACGTTTCGCCGCCACGACCGAACCCATGAACGGCCAGTCGTCGGCGAATGGCGTGCGGTTATTGCCGAGCGTTCGGAAGCTCTGATCGGGGACATGCCCCGTGAGGTTGTGATAGTAGCCGGCGTGGTGGTCGTTCGTGTTGACTCGGCCGTTCACCGAATTGACGAGTGCCAAGTGATGGGCGTGTCGAGCCAGCATCGGCAGGTGTTCGCACAAGGTGATACCTGAAGCCGATGTGGCGATGGGTTCGAACGGACCTCGATATTCCAGGGGTGCCTTGGGTTTCATATCCCACAGATCGATGTGCGAAGCTCCGCCGCACAAGAACAGCAAAATGGTTGACTTCGCCCGTGCTTTCGCGGAATTCGATTCCGACTTCGTGGCACCGACCGATGGCCGCCCCAACAGCAAACCAGCGCTACCCGACCCCGAAGCGGTCAAGAATGTGCGACGTGACATTCGACGGAACACGTTCATGGCAGCTTCCTCGGCGGACGCCTGGATTCGATTCGTGTCTTGCGGAACAACCAAGCCGTCAAAATAACAAAAAGCGGCTCTGGCGGAACCCGTCAAAGTATGGCTTCAATACCGATTGCAAGTGAACCTAATATCGACATGCGTGTCGGCTTCAGCGCGTGTCAGCCTGCGCAGAAAGAATCAACCACCATGCAACTCCCGTCATTTTCGCTCGTGAAATGGTTTGCCGCCGCCGAAGGTCGCTTCGATATTTCACTGAGTCACTCCGACTGCGAACCACTGTGCGTGTCCGACGTCCTGGACGAAGACGAACGGAACGCATTGATCAACTACCCGCTCGGATACGGCGCGTTTGCCGGACTGGAAGAACTGCGTCGCGCGGTCGCTCGGCAATACAAGACGATCGAGCGTGATGATGTGTTGATCTTCAGCGGCGCGAGCGAAGCGATCTACACCTTCATGCGGACGAATCTGAATCCCGGCGATGAAGTCGTCGTTCAGTGTCCCATTTTCAATTCGCTTCGAGGCACAGCTCAGGCGATCGGTTGCAAGATCGTCGAATGGCGACCCAGCGACGAAATGACGTGTGCCTTCGATGTGTCGGTGCTGGCCGACCTCTGCAATCGCCGTACGAAGCTCATCATCTTCAACTTCCCGCACAACCCCTCCGGTCAGATGGTGTCCGAGGCCGAGTTGAATGCAATCGTGGAGACGGCGTCGCGTTGCGATGCATTCGTCTTTAGCGACGAACAATTTCGATTGCTGGAGTTGCCGACGACTCCACGATTGCCTGCGGCTTGCGATCTTTACGACAAGGCGGTTTCCGTCAGCGGCGTCTCGAAGACTTACGGAATGGGCGGGTTACGAATTGGCTGGCTGGTCACACGCTGTCGAGATGTCATCGAACGTGCTCAAGAATATCGCTACTACACGACCGAGATGACGAACACGCCGTGCCAGATGCTTGCCGCTCGCGCGTTGGAGCGGAGTGACGAAATCCTGCGTCGAAACCAAGATCGTATCGCTGCCAACGTCGAGCGACTTCACTCATTCGCCGCACAGCACGACGAAAATCTCTTGCTACACCTGCCGAAGGCCGGAACGATGGCGCTTGTCGAACAGAAGACGCCTTTCACAAGCACTCAATTCTGCGAACGCCTGCTCGACGAGCAGCGGGTCTTTTTGGTTCCGGGCGAGTCGATGGGCATTTCGGATCGATTGTTGCGATTCGGTCTGGGGCGAGAAGACTTTGCCGAGGGACTTGACCGGCTGAACCAGTTTCTAAGATCACCAAGCCAGTAATTCGCCATCGCCGAGAACGCGGCACCTTCGAGATCAAACCGTGCATCTGAAGACGCTTCAACAAGCGGCTCACTCGCGCCGACACTCGCTGGCGTTCGGTTCCCATTTCATCCCGACGAGCGTTTGCGATTCAACGAACTCGCCGAGAATCCGAAATGCCCCTTGTGCGGGTGCGTGCGGATTGCCTCCAATGCGTGAGGCTGATCGCTGGCGAATAGCGGGAAATGAAAACGTGCCACCACGTTGTACTCGCCGAGCGTTCGCGAGTTCGTTTTTCGCGGACGTCACATACGCCTTATCAACGAGTACCCGGTCGGCAGTTGATTCGTAACGGGCAAACACGTCGAGGCACCATTCCGATTCGTTGCCCAGCATGTCGTGGAGCCCGAATCCATTCGGACGTCGGCTGGCAACAGTTTGCGGTTGATTGGAATCGGAAACCGCAAAGTCCGCATGCCGAGAACTGTCTGACCCGTAAGACCATAACCCCGGCGAGCCGGCCCGACAGGCGTATTCCCATTCCGCTTCGACCGGCAACCGAAATCGAACTGTCCGGCCGCCGACTTTCAGGGATTTGGTGTTCAGCCAATTGCAAAATGCACAGGCATCGAACCAACTCAGATTGGATGCCGGATGCTGATCGTGAATGACGAAGGTACCGGCGTTGTCCCAGTAGAACCCCTTGCGCTGTTGCCACCTTCCGTCGTCGACTCCCCAACCCATGTTTTTTTCTGCGTCAGTGCGGTGGCCGGTGTCTTGCACGAACAGTCGAAACTGCTCGACCGTCACTTCGGTTTGACCCAGCAGAAACGCTTGGGGAATGCTCACTTGGCGTGTCGGCGTTTCGTGTTTTCGGAATTCCGAATGCATGTTGGACTCACGTGCCAAGTCGTCAAGTTGCTCGGTTGTCGTTCCCATGACGAATTCGCCGGGGGGTATCACAACGAGTTTCAGTTCGGACGTTTCGCACAGTGGAATCCGCTGGAGCACGCCGTCCAACTGCAATTGTCGCGCGGCCTCATGTTGTCGATTCGAGAGGTCGGGACCACGATCGTTACCGAAATACACGGTCGCAATGACAATCAGGCAACAGATCGCCGTGATTGCCGCAACAGCCACCTTGTTCCTGCGGAGTTGCGAATAGAGGTTCTTCAACGCTCGCTGCGGACGGACCGTGGTTCCCGCCGCTTGAACGAACCGTCGAGTTGGCGGTTCGCTGCTCGCGACATTGAGTTCGACTCCAACCGACGTCTGTCCGACGACTGATCGCACGGTGGTTTCGATGTTTCGTTCAGACGGACTTGAATTCAGCCATGACTTCGCGATCGATTGCAGCACCTTCGCAACGTCGTTCGGTGATTCGAATCGGTCACTGGGCAATCGGGACATCATCTTTTCGACGCAGCGGATCAGCTTGCCGGGCACTTCGGGCCGAAGCTCCTGGATCGGTGTCGCAGTTTTGTTTTGATGAGCCCGCAGTTTCGAGAGCACGCTGCCACCGGGAAATGGCGGCCGTCCGGTCAACAAGAAATAGAGCGTGCAGCCAAGGCTGTAGATGTCCGCCCGGCTGTCGGCCTTGCGTGAGTCGATCGCTTGTTCGGGCGAGATGTAGTCCGGCGTTCCGAGGATCGAACCGGCGAGGGTCAGCTCCGCGGCGGAAGCTCGCAGCACGTCGTCGTCGCTGCGAGTTGTCTCTCTTGCGGGCTCCTTTCTGCCGAGTCTCGCCAGGCCGAAATCGAGAATCCGCACGCGCCCCGACTTCGAAATCATGAGGTTTTGCGGTTTGATGTCGCGATGCACCATTGCGTGTTGTACCGCGTGGCTCAGCCCCTGCGCGATCTGCCGACCGATGTGTGCCACAAGGCCCGGTGCGAGTGGACCTTTTTGTTTCACGTAGCGAGCCAGATCGATGCCATCCACATATTCCATAACGAGGAAATGCAGATCCCCGGTTTGCTCGGCATCATGAGCAGTCACGATATTGCGGTGAGCCAACTTGGCGGCCGTGCGGACTTCCTGCCGGAATCGTTCGACGATTTCCGGGTCGTTGGTCAGGTCCTGATTAATGACCTTGAGGGCCACCGGACGGTCCATGACTCGATGCTCGGCCTGAAACACCGTGCCCATGCCGCCGGCACCGAGAACTCGCACGATCCGGTAACGCGGATGGTCAATGAGGTCTTGAGGGATCTGTGTGCGATCCTGTGCTCGCAGCGTGATCGGCTTTCCCGTGCGGAAATCGATTGTCGTATCCGTCTCAGCCGCTCGAACTTGGTCCGTAAGGGTGTCGGATGGAAGCTCTCCGAGAACCTCGCAGCAGGAATCGCATTCCGCCACGTGCTGAGCCACGGCTTCCGCGGAATCGGCGTCGAGCCGTCCCTGCCCGAAGGCGTGCAGTTGGTCGCGACTCGGATGTTGGGATATGGCATTCATGGGAGTTTCATACGTCGGCGGATTGTTCTGACATCCCCAACCTGGGACAAGCCGGAATCAAGAAGGAGAGAACCGGCTCCAACTTGGGCTTGATCAGACTGATCCGTCCGATCGGACTGATCCGTCCAATTTCCTGATCAACTTACTTGCGCAGGATTTCGCAGATAACGAACTCAGTGGAAATTGACTTGAGTGAACGGCCCGCAAGGGAAATGGCCACCGAAGCCGAGCCCTTTCAGAATCTTTCCCGAAATCTTCTCCCAAACCCAAGAAACTCACGCGGAGAACTCCGAATCCACAATCCCGCGACCTTCCTGTCGCAACCGCGTCAAGATTCGCGAGCGAGCAATGTAAACTGCGTTGAGTGTCATGCCGAGTTCATCCGCGATGTCCTTCGCCGGTTCGCCTCGCACGGCGACTCTGTGGAATGCCTGCCAATTCTTCTCGGAGAATTCCGGCTGAATCAGCTGCATTAAATATTGGGTGACATGCCGATCGTGCTCACGATTCCAGAGTTCGCTCAAAGGACTCGCCGGATCGGAGAGTTGCTCCAACATCTGCTGGATTTCGTCGTTACCGCTGCCGATTCCCGCTCCCGCTTTGCGTCGTCGTCGAGCCTTCCAGAAATCCCGGAGGCAGTTGATGGCGATCGTACGCAACCATGCTCGAAACGACCCGGTCTGTTCCTGACACTGAAAATCCGGCATCCGACGAAAGACGACCGAGAGCACTTCCTGGACGATGTCGTCCGCGTCCTGGCCCTCCAACCCGCTTCGCTTCAACCAGTTGCGAATCAGCGGCGAATAGACCTCGACCATCCGCGCCCACGACTCATTGTCCGGCCGAGTCCGATCCTGCAATCGCTGAAGAAGGCTGTGTGAAGTATCGGGCATGTGCGTTCTCCGTAGGGTGCGTCAAGCCGGGCTCGTTCAATGTAGATAACGGGTTGAATCGAGCAAGAATGTTGTAGACATGATTCAGTCTCGAACGTCACAGCCCGGCGCCGACGCACCATTGCAGTCGCCGGTCGTGAAGAGCCGGCAATCAGGCCGCCGTGTGGTGCGTCAGCGCCGGGCGTTCATGACGGACGTCGAATGTTTGGATTGCGCTCCACGTGAATTGTGATTCAACCCGCAATCGGCACGCCCGGCTCGACGCACCCTACTCGCCCCACTCCGGTGCGTTGTAACCCGGCGTCGGGTCGGCGGCACCCCAGTCGATCTCGTATTCACCGCATTCGACAAACCGGTGGAAGGACGAGTATTCCCAATCGCGAACTCGTGTGACGGAGCCGTGTTTCTTGGGATTCCAGTGGATGTAATCGACGCAGCGTTTCAAATCGTCCTCGTCACGAACCACGTGTTCCCAGTAGCGGCGTTGCCAGATGCCGCGCTCTTTCCGTTTGCTTCGCGATTCCGACACGGGCAGTTCGACTCCACCGGCACCGAGATAAGACTCGGTGAATTCTCCCTTGATTCGCCGCCATTCAGGTCCATGCAGTGGTGCGTCAGCGCCGGGCAAACAAGACCAACGTCGAATGTGCGGATTGCGCTCCACGTGGTTTGTGATGTCAATCCGCATTTGGGCATGCCCGGCTCGACGCACCCTACGGAAAAACGCGAAAGGTGTGTCGGCGGGCAGCCATTTCACCTCATGAGCAGGCCAGCCGATCTACTCGACCGTACATCGAGCCAAGGTTCTAACTAAGAACGAGTCTTAAATGCTTGTCGCAAGTTCACCCCATCTTTTCACCACTGTCTTTGGAGACGAACTGATGTTAATGAAAAACTGGCTTACGGCATTGAGTAACGTCTGCGCGATCCGTAAGGCGATCCTCGGGAGACCTCGGCGGCGACGAAATCCACGGGCGATCGATCCACCGGCCATGATTGAGGCCATGGAACCGCGGTTGCTGTTGACGGCGGGATCGATCGAGTTTCAAGACGGAGTCGTCACGATTGCCGGAACTCGTCACGAAGACACCGCCCTCGTCGAGTTGGAGCCGTTTGGCGACACCGACCTCGCCGTCTTCAGCCTCACGAATCAGCATGGAACTCAGACTCGAGTAATTCCGGCTGCACAAGTCGTCCGCGTCGAGTTTTATGGCGGGAATCGCGCGGACCACTTCACGAATCTCACTTCAATTCCTTCACTGGCAAAAGGCGGTCGTGGGAATGATGTGTTGATTGGCGGCGGTGGAGCGGACGTCCTTGAGGGCGGTGACGGAAACGACTCCTTGGAAGGGCATGGCGGGAACGATGTTCTGCGAGGTGGACGGCATAACGATACGTTGCTCGGTCATGCCGGAAACGACGATCTGGGTGGCGGCACGGGAAACGATTCGATCTACGGCATGGATGGTAGGGACACGGTGTCCGGCGGCAATGGTGACGATGTCCTAGTCGGTGGAAGTGGCGACGACGAGTTAATTGGTGGCCGCGGAGACGACTACCTCATCGGCGGAGACGGTGACGACACGCTCAAAGGTGGCGACGGCTCGGATGTGTTGGTCGGTGGATCCGGCGACGACGAACTCAAAGGCGGACGCGGTAACGACAACATCGAGGGTGGAAACGGCGATGACGACTTGTTTGGCTCGTACGGTGACGACACGTTGGACGGCGGGGCGGGCGACGACAATCTTTTTGGACAAGCCGGTCATGATCGACTGGATGGTGGGTCGGGGCACGATGAACTTCGAGGCGGACTTGGTCATGACACCATGATCGGTGGGTCAGGAAACGACTTCCTATGGGGAGGCCGCGGTAACGACAATCTCTATGGCCGTGACGGAAACGACGAACTCTTCGGTGGAGCCGGCCACGATGGAGTTTTCGGCGGCGACGGCTTGGACGTGGTCAGCGGTGGAGCGGGCACGACACGCTACCTGGTGTCTGCGAACAACTTATTGCAACTCGCCTTCGAAACGTTGGAGATTCAAGACTTACAGAACAAAGACGCGACCATTCGATTCAGTAATTTGGACGCGGTGTGGACCAACGAGGAGATTGAATCCGTGGACGAAGGATTCCATCGCATTCATGTTGCGACCGGCAACACGACACTGTTGGAAGACCGGTTTCCAGGTGGCGGCGTCGAACTCCCGGCCGGTCTGGGACAGCCGATCATGATGCGCCGCGCAATCGCACATCCGAGCGGACTCTACGCCGGATTTAACCACGGAAATGCCACGGTTTCGTTCTATGACTCCGCATTCTCAAGCCAGACGTTTGCTGCTCAAGTCGCGATTCACGAAATCGGCCACAATTGGGATGCAGCGTCCGAAGTCGAACCGTGGGTGGTGCCGAACAGCAGCGACTTCGCCAACATGGACGGTATGCACTTCGACAACTACATCGACGCGTTTCGCCACCTTAGCAATTGGCAACCGTTGGAAGGCGGCGATGATGTCCTATTGCCGCCGGGAGTTTCAGTGTCTCTCAACGGAGGATGGACATACGCGTCGGATGCCGATTTCGTGCGGTATTATGGCCGGACGAACCCACGAGAAGACTTTGCCACCACGTTTGCGGCGGTCCTGATGGGTGACGAGTATTTTGGCGATGAAAACGCCGCACCGCTGAAGACCGCGATTGTGAGTGAATGGATCGCGGCTGTTGCGGCAAATCCGACGCCATAACAAGCGGCGTCAAGCAACTTCAATTGAATGCGGCGAGGGCTTGGCAGTTCGGCTTGCGAATCCGCATCAGCCGAGCTGCTTTCCATTTGGTTTTCTCGTGTGTTTTTTGTATCACGCAGTACTGAAACTCCTTGTTTCGCAGGGCTTTCCAAGGTGACGCTGCGTTCAGGAAGTGATTCTTGCACCCGCTCAGAAGCGAACGGCACTTGAAAACGTATCTGCTACGAAAAGTCGGTCCGGCGAAAAGACTCGCGACACCAAAGATGAAACATGGATGAACTGACCGTCTTTCAGGGTCGACGAGTCACCGTCATGGGACTCGGTCGGTTTGGCGGGGGCGTGGCGGCGGCTCGGTTTTTGGCGGAACGCGGGGCTCGGGTGACGATCAGCGACCTGAAGTCGGACGAAGAACTCGCGGACTCGTTGGCCGAACTCGACGATGTCCCCATCCATGACATGTGCCTCGGCCATCATCGCGAAACGGACTTCACCGACGTGGACCTGGTGGTGGTCAATCCGGCCGTGCCGCCGCGAAATCCGTTAGTCCAAGCAGCCGCTCGTGCCCGCGTGCCGCTGACCAGTGAAATTGCTCTGTTCTGGCAATTCAATCGAGGTCGCACGTTGGGTGTCACGGGCAGCAACGGCAAATCGACAACCACCGGATTGGTGGATTCCATCTTGCAAGCCGACGGTCGCACGACATGGCTGGGGGGAAATATCGGTCGCAGTCTGTTGCCGGAGATTGATCGGATTCAGCCCGAAGATTGGGTGGTGCTCGAATTGAGCAGCTTTCAGTTGTGCAGCCTGGACCAGCTCTTCACCAGCCCGGAAGTTTCCGTCATCACCAATCTGGCCCCCAATCACTTGGACTGGCACGAATCGATGGGGCACTACCGATGGGCCAAACAAGCCATGTTGCGATGGCAATCGAACGACGCCACGGCCGTCCTGAACGCGAGTGACCTCGATGTTTCGCATTGGATTACGAGCGGTCGGCGGTTGATGTTCGGATATGACGAAACCCTTGAGGCGGGGCTGTTTTCCAGCGGCGCTGAAACCGTCTTCCGCGATCACGAGCGAACTTTGCGGTTGCCGTTGCGAGACTGGGTCACACTGCCGGGCCAACACAATTTCGAGAACGCGATGGCTGCGACCTGTGCTGCGTTGGCGATCGGAGTCTCCGAGTCCAGCGTGCAAGCTGGATTGCAAGCCTTTCGTGCGTTGCCGCATCGGCTCGAATTCGTGGCCGAAGTCGCCGGTCGACGCTTTTACAACGACTCGCTGGCCACGACCCCGGAATCCGCCCGCGCGGCACTCGACGCGTTCACGGAGCCGGTCATCATTCTCGCTGGCGGCTATGACAAGCACGTGGATCTGACGGAGTTCGCCGACGCCATCGCCCACAAGACCAAAGCCGCCGCCTTGATGGGCCAAACCGCCGAAGTCCTGGCTTTTCGCATCGATCAGATCAACGCCGGGCACGGTCCGCCGC
>JAQBZS010000167.1 GCA_027622115.1 Planctomycetota bacterium
CGTTGATGCTGATCACGAAATTGGTCGAACGCTTTAGCCCCGGTACAAAAAAACACGGCGACTTGGTTCTCGGTCGCAGCCGGCTTGTGCAAGTCCTGACGCAAGGCCACCACGAAGGAATTTTGACCGACGTGCAAAGCCGACTGGTGCAAAGCGTGATGCTGACGGCCAGCGATTCCGTCGTCTCGTCCATGACGCCGACAACGCGGATCCTCGGCATCACGGAAGACGCGTCTCGAGACGACGTGTTGGATTATGCTCGGCGATTCGGTCTCACGCTGGTTGCAATTCATCGAGCCAATCAGGAGACCGAATGGTTTGGCTATGTGAGAGTCATGGACGTTTCGATCAAGAGTCAATCGGTCAAATCGCTGGTTCGCGAGATGCCGCGAGTCGACGCCGCCGCCACGAAACTCGAAACGTTATTGGCACTGCGAAAGGCGTCGAGCGCCTGTGGTGCGGTGTTTCGAGACGGTGAGTTGTTGGGAACGGTGAGTGAACGAGGCTTGGTTGAGCAGTTGTTTCGACTTCCCCACGCGACGAAATAATCTGAGCGGCTAAGCTAAGTTCCTCTGATGGCCCTTGCAGTCCGATCCAGGAGATATCCCTGCGACCCGACTTCGCCCGATCTCGAAACACCCACCGTGAATCCACTCTACAATCGTGCTTTCTGCCTGATCTTCCTGAGCCAAGTCGGCTTTGTCCTGGCGAACACGCTGCTGACGCATTACGCCCGCTGGTTGAAATTCTTGGGCGGCACGGTCCAGGACGTCGGCCTGATCATGGGAGCGGGCTCGGTACTTGGTCTGCTGATGCGACCTTGGATCGGGCAGTTGATCGATCGATTCGGCGCACGAAATACGTGGCTTGCCGGGTATGCCTTGGTCGCCGCCGGCGCGCTGTCGAATCTCTTGCTCACCGAACTCGGCAACGCCGTCTATGTCTGCCGGTCGCTGAGTATTCTGGGAGCTGCGTTCTGCTTTTCGAGCAGCCTGACGCTGATCACTCGGCTGGCACCGCCCGATCGTCGCACCGAAGCCATCGGATCGTTGGGTATCGCGGGATTCCTGGGCATGGTGCTCGGTCCCATGTCCGGCGACTTGATTCTGCTTCAGGGGCGGACTCGCGAAGTTTACGAATTGATGTTCGTGGTCGGAGCGGCGGCACTTGTCATTCCCGCGATCTTGTTGTTGCTGGTCCCCAATCCGGCCGAACATCGACGATCCTCGACCGGAATGGGCGAATTCACCCACATCGTTCGCCGGCATTGGCCGGGGATGACGGTCGTGGGAGTCCTGGCGGCGTTTGGCTTGTGCATGAACGTGCCGTTCGTGTTCCTGGCCGACTTCGTGGATCGCATGCGGCTCGAAACGACAATTCCCGCGGTGACGTTGTTCTTTCTGTGCTA
Organism: Planctomycetota bacterium; assembly: GCA_027622115.1. Lineage (GTDB taxonomy): Bacteria > Planctomycetota > Planctomycetia > Planctomycetales > Planctomycetaceae > JAQBZS01. The sequence continues at coordinate 1,409 of JAQBZS010000167.1, forward strand.
TTCGAGCGTTGGGATTTCGATCCGCACATTGGGACGGCGGATTCCAGAACGCATCGGCCGACGAAAAGTGTTGCTGGCGGGGACCGTCTTCATGAGTGCGGGAATGATGTGTTTCCTGATCATCGACACCGATCACCCGTATCTCATCATCCTCCCGGCGATGACCTGCGGCATGGGACACGCCTTCATTTATCACACGTGCAGCTCGTTGTTTCTCGAATCCTTTGCGGACGAAGTTCGCGGTGTCGGCGCGGCGTTTTCGTTGATGGTGTTGGACACGGGCATGATTGGCGGCGGACCGCTCTTGGGTCTGATCGCCGATCACTGGGGCTATCACGCGATGTTTCCCACGATCGCCGGAGTCACGTTGACCGCCGGCATTCTGTATTTCGTGGGCAGCATTCCCGTGTGGCGCGCGAGAGCCGGGATCAAACCGACGGTTTGAAGCGATCGCAATCTTTCGCGCCAGGACTTCGCTTCCTGTTGCCACAACGATCCCGAAAATAGATCGACCATTTTCGCCAGATGTAACCGCTGGACCTCACCCACGGTTTGTCATGGACCGGAAAAGTTTGTCGGTTATTGGCCGCTACGGCAAAGTATTGGCGAGAAAGTCCGCTCGGATCTTCGTCGACGTTGTCCCATTCACAATTGTCGCGCCTCGCCGACGCATTTCGACAACACTGCGATCCGCGACGGTTGGTTCGCTTTTCTTGTCGTAGTCAATTCGTGCGTTTGAAGCGTGGACAGCGTCGCGCAGGACGGCGTTCGCGGCCACCAAATCGATCGACGCTTCGAATTCGCCGTTACCGAGATCGCGGAGCCTCAACAGCCTGAAAATGCGGATTGCCGCAGCGAACATGTCACGTTCCCGCAGCCGCCCTTCCCCTTCAAACAACACATCCAGCTTCCGCAGTTTCTCCAAATCGAAGCGTTTGACGGCATAGGCATGGATCGCCATCAACTCTTTCACGTCATCCACGGACAGCCGTGCGCGAAACGCGACAACGGACCGGTTTCGAGACGTTCGGATACGGCTGGACGCCGCGTCCAACTTGATGCGTTGCAGCGATTCCGTGTCCAACAGTTCCAGGACGCTGTTCTCGTACGAATGTTGTTTCATGCCGGTGATGCTCAACAACACCTGACTCCACGCGCTGTCGACATGGGATCGGGCTCCGCTCCATGAACCCGATTTGCCGCCTTGTTTGCGTCGCTCTTCTTCCGCATCAACTTCTTTCGGCAGGCTCAGATTGGTGGTCGCGGTCATGAATTTGAGCCCCTCGTCGATGGTGGCCCCGCTAATCACGTTTTGGTGGTAATAGCATAAATGACCGGAAGCGGACTGATAAAACTTGCCCGGGCGAATCTTCAATCCTTTCAACGAAAACGGCGATTTCTGCGATGGAGGTTCGTCGACTCGCGTTTGTAAGTCCAACTTTCGAACTTCATCGACTCCGACCAAGAGTAGTTGGTCTTCTTCGGGCGGGCCGCCCATGAATACATGAAGATCGTTGATGAAGGGCACCAGAATGACGTCGACTCGATTGATCCATAGACCGTACAGGTAGTCGTAGTGCGTCTGTATCATCTCTTCCTGCTTTGCTGCCGGCTGGCTCGAATCCACCGAGACCGAAATGCCTTCGTAGAGACGGAGATGTCGGAATTCGTCCGTGTCTGCATCGTATTCCAGATACGTGGACCGCTGAGCTTCCAAACCTTTGCCGCAACCGGCGAACAAACATAGCAAGAGTGCCGCGATCATGAATTTGGGCAAATGTCGCCACGTGCTTGGATGACTCATCGTGCGGCCTCACGGTGTTGGTCGTAGCAGGATCTAGGCATTAGCCTACGGTTTCCGGACAGGTTCTAATTCGACAGCGCCACTTTGGACTCCTTTGGAGTGCGGTAGCCCGGTACCGCACTCCATAAAGTCCAAAGTGGCGCTGCCCTATTAATGCGAGTTGCCTTACTGAGCGGGCTTGACGAGACCGGCTTTCTTGGCGTTCCACCACAGCTTCCAAGTGCGTTCGTCATAGCCGAAGTCCTCGCCCGTGATCCGCTGCAAGGCCGAAAGAATCTCTTCGTTGGTGTGCTCATAAAAGACCGTCACCAACTTCTTGCGTTTCGGGCGACCAGACCGCGAATCGTCGACCTGCACGCCGTACGGCAACTGGCCAGCCTGCATCATCGCCGCGATTTGCGGTGGTAACGCCATACCCGCCCCGCCCAATGACACATTGCCTCCAGTCGTCGCCGAGATCGTGTCGCTCAGATCGTCCTGCGGAATTCGGTAACGGTGTTTCGTCACAAGTGCGTCGATCAATTCGGGAATGATGGACTCATTGCCGACGCGATGTAGTCCGATCCCAGCTCGGCGAACGATGAGATTGGTGTCGTCTTTCAACTGTTCAACAAAAGTTTCGCGAGCCAACCCGTATTGATCTTCCTTAATCGCATTGAGCGCTTGATAACGGACTTCGTGATCCACGTCGTGCAGGGACTGCTTCACCAAGGGAGCGACAGGTTGCGAACCCTTGACCTGATTGAGAATCGTCACGAAATATGCGCGGACGCGTCGGTCCGCGTCTTCACTCATGTTGCGAGTCAGTGCGGCAACGGCATCGGGGTCGTCGATTGCCATGAGTTTGGTGAAACCCTCATCGCGTCGCTGTTCGTGTTTGCCTTTGGCCCATCCCAGCCATAGTCGGACCTTGGCAAACCATTCCTGCTCGGCCCTCAATTGGCCATCCGATTTTTGCAGCAACTCAAGTTCCTGCGGCGTGACGTACTTGTGCTTGTATTTCACGTACCCGCGAGACGTCATATAATCATCGCGGCTCATCCATTTGCCGTCGCGAAGGGTGTGACCCAAACCGCGGTGAGCGTCTTCATGGTCGGGGTCAATTTCGACGACCATTCGCAACTGCGTCTTACGTTCCGTCGTCAGGCGGTTTTCGCGACACCATTCGGCCAACTCCCAATGCGCCGCCGCGTCGTCCGCGACCAATCGTGCCCGCGTTTCATACGTTTCCCTGGCCAACGAACGCCGAGACACGAATTCAATGTCTTCTTGATTCACGACCACCGTCGCACCCGTCAGCGTGGTCACGGTGATTTGCGGAGATGTCCGCACGCTCGACTCCTGGACTTCACCTCGGATTTCGCCGCCGTTTTTCAGCTTCACGATGTCGGCGAAGGCGGACGGAACCAGCGATAATGTGGCCAACAGCCAGAAACTGACGGCCAACGGCGAATGTGTTTCGCGAAAACTCATGGCCTGCTCCCGTGTGGAGGAGGAAATGCAGTGTCGAGGAAAGCACGTCGAGCAATTCACGGCTTGGACAAACCGTCGCAACCGGCACAACTTGCCGAGATTGTGGCAAATTGTTCCGCCACCAGCGCTTACGGCCACGTGACGAGTCGGAAGTCGGCGATTCTACTGGTAGTAACAACGTGAAACAATTCGTTCCATCAACAGTGCGGCAGTTGTGGAATTGGTGCAGACGGATCTGGTTTTGCGCTTTCGCCGCCCGATACAATGGCGGCTTGAAGTTGCCGGATTCGGACGGTCGTTCGCCCCTACAAGGGAATTCTCATGCGGATATTTGTTGCAGCGTTCTTTGGACTTTCGATCTTATGGCTTGGCGATTCGTCGCAAGCCCAATCGCGACTCAGTCCACAATTGCCCGCAAAGCGGACGCTCGATCGATATGGCCTGGTGCGAAGCTGGTGGAATCAAGCGGCACTCGATCCGACTCGCGACAAGATTCACGCCGTCACGATCGATGAAGAAGTGTTCTTTGCGGTTTCGACCGGCGGCATGGTGACCGCGTTCGACGCCGAAAACGGACGACGCCTGTGGGTCCACGCACTCGCCAAACACGACGAACCCGCATCCGGCGTTACGGCGAACGACGAACTGGCACTCGTGGCCGTCGGATTGCATCTCTTCGCCATCGACAAGTTCACCGGCGAAATGGTGTGGCAAGTCGAATTGCCGGACCAACCGTCGACCGCACCGGTTATGGACGATCATCAAGTCTACGTCGGCACGGTGGATGGCAGCGTTTATGCGTTCAACCTGAAACGCATCAAGGAATTGTTCGACAAGCGACTGTTGCCGCGATGGTCGCTGCTCACGCAAGTTTGGCGGTTCAATACGTCCAAGCCGGTTGTGAATAAGCCACTGGTCAACGGTCGCGTGGTGCTGTTCGCCAGCCTGGATAAATCCGCGTACGCGGTGACGGCCCGCGATCGTGACTTGGTGTTTCAATTCGAAGCGGACTCGCCGATTTCCGCGCCGCTGGCATCGTCCCAATACGGCTATGTGTTCATGGCGACCGGCGAACCGGACTTCAAGTTGTATTGCATGAACATGAATAACGGCGAATTGCTGTGGACGCCGTTCAATGTGGGGCTGCCGATCACAAAAGCGCCGCGAGCCATCGGCGACCACCTGTTCGTCACGCCCGTTCGTGGCGGGATGTATAACCTGCACGTTCCGACCGGCGACCAATTGTGGTGGAAGCCGCGGATCACGCAGTTCTTGGCGGCGTCGAGCAAGGTCGTTTACGCGTCCGATCAAGTCGGCAATGTGGTGCTGTTGGATCGTGCGAATGGAGCGACTCTGGGTTCGTTGGACCTGCGTCGGTTTTCCGTGCGGATTTCAAACGAAAGAACCGACCGTTTATACGTGACCACACCGCGAGGTCGAATTCTGTGCCTGCGGGAGAAGGCGAACGAGTTTCCGAACTACTACTTGAATCCGGAACGTCGCCCGCTGATGCCCGAATTCGCCAGCGACGAACCCGCAAAAGAACCGGATCCCAAGCAGAACTAAAGACGAACTGCCAGCGTTGATGGACCTGGCCAAGAAGATGTGACCCAGGCCGGAAAGAAGTTGCCGAATCGCAAAGAGGTTTTCTGATACTGGCAATCCCGCGAAGTCCAAGCGGTCATGGGTTCCAAAGTTCGTCGATGTTTTTAGCTTCTCGTTCCACGATATCGTCGAACTTGGACGACCAAGACACGAGCTGCCGACGCGCCTTGGCAGGTTTGCCGGTGCGCAGTTCACGGCTGATGGACTTGAGGTCGTTCAGCAGTTTCTTGTGATCGGCACGCAGATGTTCGGCCCGCTCCTTGGCGTGCGTCGCCGAGTCCTCAAGACCCGAAAAGAAGTTGACGTTTTCTTTTTGTTCCAACAGCTCACGCAGGTCGTTGACGAGTAAATCGACGGAAGTTGCCATTTCCTGCGTCTCTTCTCGATTGAGAGATCCATGATTTTGGTTGAGCAGCGTCGCGGTTTGCGAACTGACGTCACTGCAAACGCGATCGTGCTCCTGGCAAACTTCTTCGATTTCGGGAGGGATTGGTGCTGACATGATTGGCTTTTCAAACTGAAGGGTGACCCAGGCGACGATAAACAACGTCAGTCAACAAGGCAAATTCGAGCCAGTCGTGTGACGTCGCAATCGCAAATGGAATCGGAAATTCGACTGGTCCCGGACGCTGCGTTACAGCAGTGTCACGGGATCAGGAAGAACAGCAAAATAGTCGGCAATTCCGTGCGGTCAATCCCGGGATGAATTCGGTTCATCCGCGATGTCGGTTCCTTGAGCACGGAATATGGCGAATATTGGTTTTCGAAGCGTATTTTCGCGCCCACGACGCATGATCAACGCCGCGCCCCATGCGAGCGCAAATGAGAAGCGACCTGCCGTCCGCGGAGCGGCAGCAGTAACCTGGAGCCTGGGGAGCAAACCCAATGGAATCAATTCAATACAAACGAGCCATGGCCGCGAAGCGGCGAACGAAATTGACCGCTGCTGCCGTTCCGCGGCTTCGTATTCGTTACAGCTGGAGTCTGGCTTACGCATTTCAGATTTGGGGCAGTCGACTTGGAATTCACCAACAACCACAATCCGCCAAATCTGAGATCCGTAAGCCAGACCCCCAAGTTCTCGACTGGTGCGTTTTTTGAAGGCGGTATCGGTGATTTCTACCTCGCGACACTCCACAAGATTACGAAACCATGTGTCGCTGATGTAAGCTGATGTAAGAAGCAGCAGGCGTTTCAGCGTGCAATGGAGCCCTTTGACGCGGAAGCGAGGCATCACCGTGAAACTTAATCTGTCTGAGCATGTGGTTGTGGTCACCGGCGGTGCGAGCGGGATCGGACGTGCGGTCGCCGCCGGCTTCCTCGATGAGCACTCGAAAGTCGCGATTTGGGATGTCAGCGAAGCCGTCGAAATCACGGTCGCCGAACTCAACACATCGGGATCGGGCGAAGCCATCGGGATTCGCGTCGATGTCTGCGAGTCCGAATCCATCCGCGACGCGATCGAAAAGACGGAAAGTCTCTTTGGCCCGATTCAACACGTGGTCCATGCCGCCGCAATCGGTTCGGGGAAATTCGGCGCCCCGTTCACGAATCTCAAGCCGTCCGATTGGCCGCGAGTCTTGGATGTGAACATCATGGGCATGGTCAATGTGGCGCACGCGGTCGCGACCGGCATGCAGGCTCGACGAGAAGGCACCCTGATTTGCATTGCATCGGTGGCCGGTCAAATCGGCTCGCCAACCGACCCGCCCTACAGCGCCTCGAAGGCCGCCAACATCAACTTTGCTCAATGCATGGCCAAGGATTTGGCACCGTTCGACATCCGAGTCAACACGGTCTGTCCGGGAATGGTGCAAACGCCGCTCAACAAATCCGTGTGGCACGCTTGGAACGAAGAGCAGTCTCCACGGAATCAACGCAGCTACGAAGACTGGGCCGGCGAGAAGATCCGCAACGTCGTGCCGCTCGGTCGATGGCAAGCACCCGAGGATATCGCCGACATGTGCGTCTTCCTTTCATCCGACCGCGCGAAGAACGTCACCGGCCAGACGATCAACGTCGATGGTGGTTTCGTGATGCACTGGTGACACCGCCCGGAACGGCTTCGGCATTCCCGAGCGGATGCACATGCTTCTGAATCCCACTTGACACCCTACTACTTTGGGCGAACCCCAAACTTTACTGGCAACGGGTGCCCCAGCGTGTCCTTGTTCGGCTTGAAACCATCGCCGTCGATGTCCACGAAAATCGGATTGGTGATCGCTGCCGCTTGATACGTCCCCCAGAACGGGCCGACCACTTTTGGGCCGAGCGGCTTGTTGGAACCGCAGACCACGATCACGTGTGAATCCGACTTCAGTTTCAGTTGCAATTTAGCCTCGAACCGAACGGTGCCCGCGCGAAATCGATCGGGGTGATCGGTGCGGTTGTAATCGTGCGACTTATGAACTCGACCGTTAACCAGCACAAACACGCGATCGACTTCGACCCAATTCGCCGCCTGTGCTCGCACACTTAACGTGACGTCACCGGAACGCGCCACGATGTCCTCCCCTGAAACGACGCGTCGCTGCTGTCCGGTTTCCACGAGACTTGCTTCCAAGTACGGGCCGTTCGACATCACGAGCCGACCCTGTTCGGCGGCATGCACGACGTCCATCGGTTTGATCTGGGCTGGGTCGTCGGTGGGTGACTGAATCCAGTTGCGTACGCTCGACGAGCCGTGGAAGTTGTAATGGGCGTCCGTGTTGACCACGCCGAAAATGCGGAAGCCTTGATTCAGTAACTGCAACCAATTGAAGACGCGGTTATGGAAGGGCCGCTTGATCGGATACATGTAATCCGGCCCGAGCTTCATCACGGCTTCGATCGGATGAATCTCCATCACGTCCATGAATGGAAACGCCCGTTGATAGCCGCCGTCGGGGTTGCCGTCGCCGTCTTTGTCATAGAACAGCCAGCCGGGATCCGGGTGGTTCTGTTGCACGAGCTTTTCACTGCGATTGTCCCATAGCGCGGCGCGTTCGATCTGAGTCTCGGGGCTGCCGTCCGTCACGGGGCCGCCGCCGTCCTGCCGACCGAACTTTTGCACCATCGGAAACACGTTCTGGTGATTGAGCGGCAACGGGCTGCCGGTCAACTCCATGCCGGAGACCGTGGAAATGAACGGTTCGATCCCCAACCGCTTGATGTGCGGTTCATAGCTGCTGACGCGATTGTGTTCGGTGCAGGGCGCGAACTCGACATGCTCGCAGACGAGGTTCAGGACTCGACCGAATTGACTGCCGGTGTTGTCGCCGGACGGACTGCTGTGACTGTGGAAGTCGCTGCTGATCCAGCCCGCTGTATCGACAACGCGTTCGAGCGTGGCTTGTAACGGCACCGACTGTCCGGCCAACACGGTGAGTTCCAGCGAGACGGCGTCGTACTCGGGGCCGCGACTGATGACGACGTCATACGAGCCCACCGGCAGTCGTTGCGAGAATCGACCGTCAACAGTGTATCGCAGGCTCTTCACGGCGAATTCGGCGGTTTCCGGGCCGAAGTCCGGTTGCGGCGTGCCGGCCTTGGCGAGGAATTCGACCTTGCACGGAATCGGACGGCCGTTCTCGCCTTTGATTTGGGCGTTTACCGTGCCGGTGAAGTACGACTCGGATTTCGCTTCGATTGACTGCGGGGCTTCTTGAGTAATGACTCGAAACGGCATCGGCTTGTTGAACATCGCGACGCCGTCCGCCGTGGCGGTCAATTGGTAATCTCCGGACGGCAGTTGGCACGCGAGTTTCCCGTCATCGGAAGTTCGCCCGCTGCCGAATGACTTTCCAGCTTGCGAGACCAGCACAAGGGCTCCCGCCACCGGCCGGTCGATCGCGTCCTTGACGAGCAATCTCGCGGGGTGCGTCGATAGGCCGCCTTGCTCAGCGTGGCTGGACTTGATGTCGATCAAATTCGTGGCGGGGAAAATTCGGCGAGTCAACTCGTACGCTTTGCCGGGTTCGAGATCGACTTTGTCGCTGCCGCCGACCGGACGGTACTGCAAGGTCGACGTACGAGTGTTGCTGTTCGAAGTGATCTCCAGATTGTCGCCCGCCAC
>JAQBZS010000168.1 GCA_027622115.1 Planctomycetota bacterium
GCCCTCCGGGCCTGACCGGATCCGGTAGCAGAATCCGATTCAGGGCCGAAGGCCCGGCACAGCCTCTGCAGGGCCGTGAGGCCCCGGTCGAATGCGGCTGACGGTTAAACGACCTGTCTCCAATTCGGAGACACGGGCGCGGAATTTACTGACTGCCCCAACGGCAAACAAGCAGCCGATTCGAGCCGAAATCTCGCTGCGTTCTCGCGAAACCTGCATCACAGGATCGAGCTTTCGGCATTCCGGCTCGACCAATCAAACGAGTTCCGCAATTGGCTGGGCATCGTCCATGAGGTATTGCGGTCGACCCCGCGTGTCATCGATCGTGGTTCGTAGGCTGTCGATGCCGAGATTGTGGAACAGCGTGGCCATCACGTCCTTGTAATGCACTGGACGCTCGACAGCCGTACCAGCCGAGCGATCCGTGGCGCCGATGACTTGGCCGGTGCTCATCCCGCCACCCGCCAACATCCCTGGGCTGACACGCGGCCAGTGATGCCGTCCGCCGGTCTTGGCATCGACTCGAGGCGTGCGACCGAATTCGCCCCACACTACGATCGACACGTCATCCAACCGACCGCTTTCTTCCAAATCCGTCACAAGCGCATGCAATCCATGATCGACGAGCGGCAAGGCCGTCCGCATGCGAGGGAAATTCTTCGAGTGTGTGTCGAAGTCACTGATTGTCAGGCTGACGCAACGGACGCCCGCTTCGATCAATCGCCTCGCCAACAGGAATTTGCGAACGGACATCGGTCCTTCGGCCGTGGCGAACATGAATGTATTTGCGTCTTGATGCGGCGTGTATTTTTCAAGCGTTTTAGCGTCGACCTTGCTCAAATCCATCGCATCCGCGAACCGGCCCGATGTCAGAATACCGAAGGCTTGCTGCGTGAATTGATCCATCGCATCCATCATGCCGGTTGCATCCGCTTGACGCCGGATTCGATCCAGTCCTCCCAACAACTGTGTCCGAGTTTGAAGTCGGTCGAGACTCAGCGACGGATTCAGCGTCAAACTGACGGCATGATCCATCCCCAATCGCGCCAACTCGCCCTTCATTCCCGCTTCCAACGGGCGTTCGAAGACCTTTGACAAGTCCGGCCGAAACGGCGAATACGACGGGCCCAAGAAGCCGGGTCTCGCACTATTTCTCACCAGCGGGCGACCTTGCATCAGATCGACAAACGTCGGCGTGACGTCCGATGAGCTTCCGAGCAGGCGGCTAAGCACACACCCCATCGCGGGGCGGCCACCCAATGACAGCAAGTCGCTCTTTCGATAGCCCGATTGCGTTTGAAACCCGTCGTGAGCGCCGGCGGAACCAACCAGCGATCGAATGAACGCAAATCGATCCGCGATTCCGGCAAGCCTGGGCATCAACTCGCAAATCTGAAAACCTTCAAGACGTGTCGGAATCGGGGCAAACTCACCGCGAATCTCGCTCGGTGCCTCGGGCTTCAGGTCGATCATGTCCATCTGTGGTGGTCCACCATCCAGATGAACGTTGATGACGGCTTTGTTGGAATTTCCGGTCCCTGCCAACGACTCGGCTTCCAAGAGCCCGGCGAGTGTGACGCCCGCCATGCCTGCGGTTCCCGCATTCAGAAAACTGCGGCGAGTGATCCCGTCGCAATTGCGGTACGGCTTTCCTGTGATTTCAAACATGACAACTCTCGTGAGTGGAGTTCTGGGGCAAACCGCGTCGCATTGGACGTTCGCATCAAACATTGCTTATATCAGTGAAATGAGGGCAAGTCGATGGATTTGCGGTTTTCAGTCGTTGAGCGTAACCGCCAAAAGTTCGGCAAGTTGACAAGTTTCATGGAACGACCGCAGGCCCTCGATTGCACCGATCTCGGTTACCGTTTTTTCGACAAATTTCTGTGCGGTCGTAACCCGAAGCAGGAAAAGGGTCACGCAAAGGCGCGAAGACGCAAAGAATCCAATTCAGTGGCAGGCCGGAGCCCGCAAGGCCGGTGACGTGGACATCGACCCGGACGATGCCGGACTGCTGGAAGTCAGCCGCGAGGTTTGATCGCCAATGATCATTCCTTGATCGAATCCAGCAACTGCTGGGCTTCTCTTGCCATCGCCGACCCCGGTACGAGTTGGATGACCGCGCTGAGATATCGCTTTGCGGTCGTCGGCCTCGATTTAACGAAGGTCTGAGCGAGTCGCAGTTTTGATTGGGCTTCCTTCTCGCGTTGCTCTTTCGATTTGCCGGCGTTGGGATCGGCAGGCTTTCCGGTGCCGGGTTTGGAACCGGGCGTCTTGGCCATCGTCTTGACGGGGTCACCCACGCCGGTGGTTGTCGGGCGAAATGCGTTCCAAGCCACGATGGAAGCCGTCGGCGGTTGAATGGTGAGTTGCGTGGTTCCATGCTTGAACGTGAACTTGGTCTCCGACTCGGGCAATTCGTAAACGACGACGAACAGCGGCTTCGCCAACTCCCAACTCGTCATCACGCCGCGACGTCGTTTCATATCGTCGGTGTCCGCCGGCACGAGCTTCACGTTGTTGTATTCATCGCCGGGAACCATCAGCGCCGGATAGCCGCTGAACGCCACCAACTTTGGCGTGTGCTCGGCTTCGGTGCTGTCTTCCAAGCGATAATCACGAGCGACAAATCGCTGCTCGCCCTGAGACATGTCCAGCTTCAGAGCCATGAAGCGTTTCCCGGCCGCGGCTTCGATCGAGCCCAACTCAAGCGTCTTCACATCCTTGATGTAGTCGATCTTACCTTGCAAATAACGCACCCGCACGGGCTTGCCGAGAATCGGAGCCTGTGGGACTCGAATCAGCGACTCCGTAAACGCCGGACGAATCTCGCCGAGTGCATCGTCCTCGCCGATCAGAACCACGGGGGCGTGGTCGGGAAAGTGCAACGCCAGTCCGCTTTCGAACGGCGGGTCGGGAAAGACGATTCGCAACGCCACCGCGAAGCCGGGTGACAGCGTGACTTCAATGTCGCCTTGCACGAGTTCCGTCAGAATTTCGCCGTTGTAGCTAACTTCGAAGTACTCGGCCCCGGCGTGCATTCGCATCCGCGACCCATCCAGCTTGACGAACATTTCCGTCGTGCGGCCTTTCTTCGCGTCGCTGCCGCCTTTCAGGAACACGTCGCGGCGATTCAGATCAACGCGCCGCGAGACCTTCGAACTGAGCTTCACTTCCAACTCGTAAACCTCTTGGGATTCGCCGTCGATCATCGCCTTGATCAACTGCCCCTTGACGACGTCGATCTCCAGCGAGCGGTCCATGTTGGCTTCTTTCTTCGCGAACGCATCGACCGCCGCGCCCAAATCGTCGGACGATCCATATCCCGCAATCCAATCCGAGTCGCCTTCCAGATCAATGTCGAATGACCGTTCGCCATGATGCATGGCAACTTTGGCGTCGCGTTCGATCGTCACCTTGTACAGCATCACGTATTGCGGGGCGGTCATCATGTAGGCCACGACCTTGGACACCGTCTCGGCCGATTCCGCCTCTTCGGTCTTAACTTTCTTCCCCAGCTTGGCAGCGTTTGGATTGATCTTCTTGATGCCCGGCTGATCGTCTTTGCCTGCGTGCAGTTCGACCTTGTCGTGCAACAGTTTCTCGCAACTGAGGAACGCTTTCTTCTGCCCGAACGCGACGGCAACGGGCTCGTATTCCACTTGTTTGTCGTCATCGTCCGTCACGATGATGCGATAATCGAGCGGCACGACACTGAGAATGCTGGTTTCCGGGGGCTTTCCAGCTCTCTGCACGACTTTGGGAAACTCGAACTCCATCTTTACGGCCAGCAAGTATTCCCGACCGCCCGACGCCACGAGGAATTCCAAGCCGCCGGTGGACGTCGTGCTGATCTTCGAGCGTCCGTCGATCATCCCCACCATCGACGGCTCACCGACCAACGGACCATGAACACGTTTGAAGCGTTTCAACGGCGTGTTCGAGGACTGGTCCTGCTTGGAGCTGGATTTCGAGTCTTCGCCGGAACATCCCAGGCTCATGGCGACGAGGGTCAACACCATCGCGGAAATTGGGCGACGTGGGACGTATTCCAGACGAATCATTGCCAGACCTTTCAGCTCACGAGCTGCCGACGGGTTCAGTTTCGAGACCCGACTATTCTGTCAATCGTCGTGGCGCGTACAAGGCTCGCGGACCGCTTACGTCTTGAAAGTAGGCTGGAACAAGCAACGCGCAGTTCCGGCAGGCCGTGCCGGAACTGCGCGGAGCTTGTTCCGTCTACATTTCGCGAATCATCCGCGTTGAGTCGACGGCGCGCTGAAGAAGGGGACCGATACCGCGTCATCGGGCGAGTACCGTCCGGGTTGCGAGTCTGGGTGAGGCTCGGCACCGATCCCCTTGTTCAGCGCGTCGTGAATCCGACGCGGAAGCGCGAATTCGTCTTCCAAGTCGTCATCATTGTCGTCTTCCGTGGAAACGGTCATGTCGAGGTCGGCGACGATTGTGTCTCGCTCCGTCCCGTCATGGACGACCACGCGATTGCGGCCCGTTTCCTTGGCTCGGTACAGCGCCGAATCGGCTCGCTTGTAGAGCACGTCCGTGGTTTCGCCGACGATGGTCTCCGCCACGCCGATGCTCACGGTCAAGTGCAGCATGCCACCATGCACCAGAAACTCGTTGTCGGCGATCGACTTCCGCAATCGCTCGGCAACGGCATGCGCATCATTCAGGCTCGCGTGGTGCAGAATTGCGCCGAATTCTTCGCCGCCAATCCGAGCCACAACGTCCGAATCACGCATCGCCGACGACAGAATGCCGGAAAGTCCCCGTAGCACGATGTCTCCGGCTTGATGACCGTATTGGTCGTTGAGCTGCTTGAAGTTGTCGATGTCGATGATCAACAGCGAAACGGCTGCTTTCCGGCGACGGCGTTCACCGACTCGGCGCCTCAAGATCGTGTCGAAGGCGCGCCGATTCGGGAGACTCGTCAAGCCGTCCGTCCGAGCCTCGGTGCGATACGACCGCACGCGTTCGCCCTGCTCATGAATCAGTTGCTGAGCGGCTGCCAATTCGCATCGCAGCTCATCGGTCTGGATGCGGGATCGCGATCGTTGAATCACGATTCCCAGCGCCGTTCCGAGAACAAACAACAAACCTCCGCTACCAACAAGCGTCAGTGCGTGGGATGGGCTGCCAAGTTCGGTTAGTTCAGCAAGCATGACTCAATCCGATTGCGATGATCACGACGGCGATGCGGAATCAACGGACTCCGCGTTCTCGGCGAGAGGGATTCGCCTCATCTCCTCAAACATAGCTCATGAACTGGAGGAGAATGCCTCGCGTTCGTGGCACGAATCAGATTGGTGATGGTTCAATACGGACCGCAGGGTGGGCACCGCCCAATGGTCCAAGAGTTGTGAGCCGTAACGCGTAAGCGGTCGGGCATCGAGCTGTGCCCGAGGCCTTACGGGCAACGGCTCACCCACGAAACCCACAACTCTTGAACCATTGGGGCACCGCCCACCAGGACCGTCACAAGCGACAATTCGCGGTTACCGCGACCGTCCGCACTGCACTGTCAATTCGAATTGTCAATTTCTATGCTCCCGCCCCGATCGTGTCGAACGCGTTCAAAATCTTGCACTCACATGGAAGTCAGTGCTCGTTCCAGGCAATTTGGAGGTCATGGATGACCCTGCTCAAACTCTTTGCGCCACCGCTCGATTCCCCCGCCACAATTCCCTTTCCGAATCAAGATCTGCCGGCCATTCCCTTGCCGCTCCCGCATCGTCGAGGATCCGCGATGAGCGTGTTGCAGCGGTCACGAACGATTTTCGAAAACCGCATTTGCCCGGATTGTCGCCAGGCCTCCGTCAGCACGATAGAACTCGCCGACGGCCTGCGTGATGCATGGTCATTCACGATTCCGGGGACGGCATCGCTCGTCGGCTTTCACTGCAAGCATTGTGGAAGCGAATGGGCCGCGCGCTAGCCGGTCGGACTCTGTTTGCCGGTGGAGAGCACCTCCGATTTGCAAAATCCGCTCAAGGAAGCACGATTCATGTTGGACCTGCAATTTATCTGCGATCACACGGATGAGGTGGCGGAGAACTGTCGCAATCGCGGTATCGAAGTCGATATCGATGCGCTCGTGAAGCTCCGAGAAGAACGGGCTCAGTGCATTGTCGAAGGCGACCAACTGCGTCACGAACAAAAAGACACGCAGAGCAAAATCAAGGGTGCGTCGAAGGAAGAACGCCAGGGATTGATCGACCGCGGCCGTGAACTTCGCGAGGCGGTCGCGGCGGCCGATGTCAGACTCAAAGACGTCGAGACGGCGGTGCAAGACTTGCAATGCCAAATCCCGAACATGACGCATCCAGACGCTCCAATCGGCAAGGAAGACAAAGACCACACGGAATTGCGACGTGTCGGCGAAATCCCAGCCTTCGATTTCAAACCGCTCGACCACGTGGACTTGGCGGAAAAGCTGGACATTCTTGATCTGGAAGCCGGCACCCGAGTCGCCGGGCACGGCTTCTATTTCCTCAAGAATGAAGCCGTGCTGCTGGAATTCGCGCTCATTCAATACGCGTTGGAAAAATTGCTGGCCGAGGGCTTTACGCTGTATTCAACGCCCGATCTGGCTCGTGACAGCGTGTTGGCGGGAACAGGTTACAGCCCGCGCGGCCCCGAGACGCAAATCTATTCGATTCAAGACACCGATCTCAGCTTGGTGGCCACGGCCGAAATCACGCTCGGCGGGACCCTCAAGGGCGAACTGTTGCCGACCGATACCCTGCCGCGGTTGTACGCCGGCGTTTCGCATTGTTTCCGGACGGAAGCCGGGGCATACGGTCGAGCGACACGCGGCATCTATCGCGTCCATCAATTCACGAAGGTCGAAATGTTCGCCTTCACGGAACCGAAGTTGGAAGTCTCGAATGCCGTCCACGACACGATCGTTCGCATCGAGGAAGAGATTTTCCAAGGATTAGAGATTCCTTATCGCGTCATCGACACCTGCACCGGCGACCTCGGCGGCCCGGCCTATCGCAAGTTTGATCTTGAGGCCTGGATGCCGGGTCGAGGCGATGGCGGCGAGTTTGGCGAGGTGACGTCCGCGTCAAACTGCACGGATTACCAGGCCCGTCGACTCGGGACGCGTTGCAAGTCGCCCGAGAAAAAGGGCACGCAGTTCGTGCATACGCTGAACGGCACGGCCGTCGCGGTCACTCGTGCGATCATCGCGATTCTGGAGAATCATCAGCAGGCGGATGGATCAGTCGTGGTGCCCGAGGTGTTGCGAAAATGGGTTGGCCGTGATCGGATCGAACCGAAGTCAGCGTAGGGTGGGCAATGTGTTTAGACCGGAGACATGGGTAAACACAGTGCCCACCCTACCGCTTCTAGGAATGCTCGATGAATTCCGCCACCGCCCTGATCCGAATCAGTTTCTGAGCCGATACGCCTCAACGATCAGATCGGCGATTTCATTCGTTGAGCGATCCATTGGACGAATGTCGAATGCCACAATCGGCCAGCCTGGGATTTCGGTTTCATCCAGACGCACCGGGATGACGGCATCGTCTGCCTGGCGATTCAGCAGGATGCCTCGGATCGTTCCCCACTCCATCTTGCACCACTTCTTGTCGTAGTGCTTGGAGAAGAACGGGATGGCAAGGTCGGCATTCTCGTAGCAACTTTGCAGTTTCAGATCGCCGTCACTGCCTAACAATTCGGCTTCATACCACTCGTCGTAAAGACTCGGTCCCGTGGAGACAAACAAAAAAAGCCGACGCGGCGGAACACCCGAAGGTATTCCACCGCGTCGGCTTACTTCTCAACTCGCCTCTCCGCCCGGCCGAGTTGCCATCTAAGTAGTCATCCGAAATTCGACGGAGTCGATCTTAGCTAAGACAGACTCCGCAAGCGTGCAAACTGGTGAAATGGAGTAGCAAGTCAGTGTTGCGATGAATCATTCGCTGTTTCCCGTTTTTAATGAAGCGAGGTCGCGCTCTCTCTTGTCTCCACGACGTGAGCTTGTGAAAGAATTGAGGCTGGGGCCGCCTCGGTCGAGCGACGATTGGTGAATCCATTAGACGCGGCGTCGTTGGGTTGTGCCATGGACACCTTCAATTGCCGAGCAAAGCTCTCTAACAATTCACGACTTTCCGCAGCGTCGATCCAGCGTGGGTCATGGCTAATGCTGATGTTGAGCTTCCGGCCGTAACTCGATACGGCGAATGCCGCGTGCGTGAGATGGCGCAGCGGCATGAAAGGCTCCATGCTTTCAAGAATCACGCCTCCCGCGACCGCTCGCCGATCGCGCCCCAATAAGGGGGAGTGTGCCAGAAGTATGCCTAGGTTGGACAACGCTGCGGAGGCCTGACATTGCGTTCGCTGCATGTGAGCGTGGAGTCGGCCCGGAAACATCCCGATCAGCTTCAAAGTCGGAACAAACAGCAGTGACGCGCGTCGTTGTTGCGTTGCCGCGGTTTGCGCGTGCAGGTCGGCGAGCAGCCGAGTCGGGTCCGCGAGTTGATTCGCATCTCGGTCGAGAAACGACAAACTGATCACGTTAGCGGCTGACATGCGATAGTCGGATGACCGTCTGACGTTGACGGGCACGCAAACTCGAACGGTCTGACTGCAATGTTCGGCCGAATGCCGTCGGTTCCAATGATCCAGGATCAGAAACAGATCGCGCAGAAGCAGGTCGTTGAGACTTACGCCTAGCCGTTTGGCCCTCAAACGGATTTGTTCGGTGTCGGCTTGGCTGAACGTAAAAGTTTGAAAACGCGGAAACTGATCCGCGCCGGAAGCTTCCGTGGGCAAGGCTCGCGGCGTGGCCAGCGGGATCGGTGGATTCTTGAAGTGTCGCGGCAATCGAAACATCGCGCGCCAGGCTAACTTCATGATTCGCAGCCAAGAGGAACACGACACGTCACGCTCGCGCAGCAGTCGCGGATCGAACATTTCCTCAAGCGACGAAAGGGATGCCGATGTATGCAGCAGATGGTAGGCCAACAATAAGGTATGAATGAAACTCATCGCTCCGAGGCCATCACAGCAACTATGATGCATCTGAAGAATCAGCGTGGTGCTGTCTTCCGTCTCGCGAAGCCAAAGACGCAGCCCGGTTTCGGTTCGCAAATCCATCCACCGTCCAGTGGCGAAGCGAAATGGAATCTCGGCATTATTCCAGTCGATCGCCGGTGGTGGGGAAGTGGACTCGATCCAGGTGATACCCGAGGTCGCATCCGTGACAGAGCCGTGAATCCGGGAATTCAGCAAGGGATGCAGTTTCAGCGCCTTCTTCAAGGAGGCATTCAACTGCGAGCGATCGAAGCGTCCCTGAAACTTCAGTTGAATGAAGAAACTCATGGGCCGATTCGGGCAATCATCCGCCAGCATCAAGTGCTCAAACGGAGCCAGCGGCAGAGCAGCGATTTCGAGAGACGCTCGACGGGCAAGCGACGGACTGGGTTCTCCGGCAAGTTCCGGCACTTCGCTCGCGCGTCGGTCGAGCGTGCTGGTTTTGATGCCGCCGCTTGTAAGAGTCGACATGTCGCCTCCTTCTCAGGAATAACCGACGGCCAAATGATTCCGACCGGCGGTTCTATTTCGGGGAGTTTTCAGCATGGCATGCACCACGCGACCACAGGAGAGACAGTGATCGATGGCGGCGTTGTGAGTTTTCATTATTGGAGTTGTTTTACCGCGAATACTGGAATTGGGACGATATGTAGCTGGCTTCAGAGCATAAGCGATGAGTCCGACAACCGCCAGAAACGTTGCACGATACTTCCGAAACTTATTTCAAGAAAGTTTTCATCGGTTCGTCCGTGAAGGCTGACGAACCGCTTGCAACAATAAAAAAACAGTACTGAAACTTGTCCACGCCAAACTGCGAGTGCATTGGTTCTGTCCCCAAACGATCCTTCACGTGTGGGAGATTGCACTATGACTTCCTGGCACCTACGGCGATCAACACCGCTCCGCAGACCACTCCGAAACCGCCGAAGATTGGCGAAAGTGGCACGGTTTTGTTAGCACCCGCAGTTACGGTGACTGGCCCAACTTGCACGACAGTCTCTCGCTTGCCGTAAACCAACTCTTCGGAGAAGAAACCGACCGTACCGATAACAAGTAAGAGAACTCCGATCACGATCAGTAGTGTTTTGCTCATGGCATGGCTCTTTGAGAAAGTTGACTGACAAGTAATTCTGGACACTCTTGGCCTTCTCCACCGCCTTGTTGATGGATTCCTCGGCAACCTCCTTGGCGTTCGCCACAGTCGCCTTAGCGACGAAGCCGAAACAACTTGAACAATTAAGGGGCGACGCTGAAATTAAACCGGCATTTGATGTAGT
>JAQBZS010000169.1 GCA_027622115.1 Planctomycetota bacterium
AAAACCGCTTGCGAAGCACACACCCCCAAAATCGCCGCATAAACCATCGAATGGGCCGATTTCACCCATGGCAAGCACTTTCTGGTCATGGAATTCGTGAACGGCGTGAACCTCTCGCAACTGGTGGATCGAGTTGGGCCACTTCAAGTTTCCGATGCTTGCTCGATTATTCAGAAGACCGCTACCGGGTTAGCCTACGCGCATGAGCACGGCATCATTCATCGCGACATCAAGCCGGCTAACGTGATCCTGCAATCTGCCGTGGGCGAATCGCTAGACACCCAGGCTGGTATCGCGAGGGCCACTGTGAAGATTCTGGATCTTGGTCTGGCGAGATTATTTGAGAATGAACCGGATGCGTCGATAACAAATCCAGGCACTGTCATGGGGACAGTCGAATACATGTCGGTCGAACAAGCCATGGACACGCGTCAGGCGGATCAACGTTCCGACATCTATAGCTTAGGATGCACATTCTACTTCCTCTTGCGCGGTCGCGCGGCGCACGAAGGAAATACAGCGATGAAGATCCTAATGGCTCATCGTGAGAAAGAAGTGCCCTCGTTGTTGACGCTTCGTGAAGACATCCCGCACGAGGTCGAGCACATTGTGCGAACGATGATGGCCAGGGAACCGGCTGAGCGATATCAATCCGCCGACCAAGTCGTTCAGGCGATCGAAGACATTTCCCCCGCGACACACTCAACGGCAGAAATCAAGATATCTCAAACACAAATTCAATCCACCCCGAAGACACATCCTGAAATAGAGGCACTCAAGGCCTTCATTGACGGATGCGGTGGACCGGATCGTTTCATCAGCCGCGAAGAGGAGAATTTAATTTTCCGAAAAGGCGGGGAGTTGCGACTATCCCTCAAGCAAATTGAAGCCGCGCTGGATCTCCAGTGCAAGTCGAATGAGTGGACTCGGCAGAAGACGCTGACCGAAAAACTGTCGAAAATGATGTATCAAGCCACGGCGGATGATGGGCTCATCGATCAAAAGGAATTTGAGCAGATTGTGGGGTTTGCCGTCACGCGAAGCATGCCGCGCAAAGAAGCCAATGAGCATTGCCTGACTCTAATGCTAGATGACAACTGGAAAGCAAAAGAGTCGATATTTAATAAGTGGTATTCCCATAAAATGAGACAACACGGCCTTAAGTGAGACTGCCGACATCCATGAGTTATTCACACAGCCGAACGACCCTTCAAAAGTAAATTGAAGCCTGTGGATGTTTCGGCGCGTACATCAAGCACCGATGAAGGGTTGCACCTCTTTGAGATCGGTCGCGATCTCGAATTCGACGACGATGCGAGATGTCACTGCGGCTGGAAACTTTCCGCGTGAAACTTCATCAGATCGAGCCCGCGTTTCTCGTAAATCTGCGCGGCACTGTGCGGGACGTTCGGCACGATTAATCGTGCGAACGGGATCTTGAGCGAATCCAGAAACTTCATGTACTCCAGGTTGTTTTCGTAGTTGAACCCCTTGGTTCCGACATGGACCAAAATTCGCAGTTTCGGCGTCGGATTCTTGGCGTACTTGCGGGCCAAGTCCCAGGTGTTGTAGCCCGGCGCAAAAACGAGACCCTCGCTCTCGCGACCGTTCTCTTCCGAAATCCGCTTCTCCGTGGCGTGACCCGCTCCGCCCGGTGCGGCCGAGCAGAATAACTCGGGGTGCTTGAACATGATCCGCGTCGTCCCGCGTCCACCTTGCGAGAATCCTTCCAGACCGCGGCCATTGCGATCGGCGATCGTGCGGTAACGACCGTCGATATGCGGAATGAGTTCCTTCACGAACACATCCTCGCCCATTGCGTGCTTGCGATCGGGCAGGTTGTAATGGCTCACCGGCCCACCATTGACGAAGACATAGATCATCGGCGGCACCGCTTCGGACGCGATGTGTTGATGAATGAACGTCGCCAATCGGACGCTCTTCGTTTCGCTGCCCGGCCGACCTCCGTGCAAGTAATAGACGACCGGATATCGCGTCTCCGCATTCCGCGGTTCGGCATAGCCCGGCGGGAGATAGATGCAAAATCCCACATCGGTCTTCATCGACGGACTAACAAACGTCGCATGCGTCACACCGGTCGGTGCGGCTTTCAGCGGATTGACCCACCGAAAGGGAGCACGCGGCTTGCTGGGTTTCGGTTTGGGTTTGGCGTCCTGCGCGAGCGTTGTCGTGGCCGGCACCACCGTCGCGAGCAGCATCACAGCCAGGGTTCGAGTGATTCGTCGTGTCATGCGGGCTCCTTGTCACTGCCAATGGGGAACGTCGTCGTCATTGATGTACTCGTCGAGAATTTCGTGCGGGCCGAAACGATTCTTGTACGCCATCGAGGCACACTGCTCGATCCAATATCCCAAATAGACCGAGTCCAAGCCTGCCTGTCGCGCGAACTCGATCTCTTGCAGAATCGTGAACGTCCCCGGACCGGACGGTCGCCATGCCGGATCGTGGTAGAAGTACACGCTGGAAATCGCACTCGGCACGATGTCCACCAGGCTGACTCCCACCAGTTGGTCGTCCCGCAGAAAGCGAAACTCATGCGCGAAGTCCCAGTCACCCGCGATGAAGGAACTGTAGTACTCGTCCGCAATCACTTGGTGGTCCGGCCAATCTTTCAACTGCGTCATTTCGGCGTGATAGGCGTTGAACAGCCTCACGTGTTCCTGGGTAACGGTCGCAGGGTGGACTTCAAGCCGCACGTCCGTGTTTTTGGTGAGATTGCGCCGCTGGCTTTTGGTGGGTCGAAACCGTGGCACATCGACTCGCAGGCTGCGGCATTTGACGCAGTTGGGGCACGCCGGTCGAAAGAAGTACATCCCATGCCGTCGCCAACCGCGGCTGAGCAATTCCGCATAATCGTCGGCAGTGGCGTCGGGAATGACTCGGTATTCCAGCGCGGACGATTCCTCCGGCAAATACGAGCAGGTGTCACGCGGCAAGACAATTCGCATCGTTTCGTTCATGAGCCGTCATCGCCCTTTGCGAAGTGATTGTGCTCGGAAGTTGATAAAGTCGTGCCGTGTGTTGTCTGGTTCCATTCGGCAAGACTGACAAAAACGAGCTTCGCGAACAACAAAGTGATTTCGAGAATTCCATGACCAAACGCGTGGTTCTGGCGATGAGCGGCAGAGTCGACAGTTCGGCGGCTGCCGTCCTGCTTCGACGAGCGGGCTATGACGTGATCGGACTCTTCATGCGTTCCGGCGCGACCGTCGATGAATGCGCGATCGATCCCGCGACCGCGTTGCCGGTGATCAATCCGAAGAGCCACAAGCAAGGCTGTTGCAGCGCATCGGATGCCGCCGATGCGCGACGAGTCGCCGATCGCTTGGACATCCCGTTTCACGCGCTCAACTTTCAGGACGCGTTCGGACGCATTAAGGATTATTTCGCCGACGAATACTTGGCCGGTCGCACGCCGAACCCGTGCGTGATGTGCAACAACTGGCTGAAGTTCGGCAAGCTGTGGGATTTCGCGCAACAGGTGGGAGCCGATCACATCGCGACCGGGCACTACGCGAGAATTGATCGTAGCGTCGGTGGCGAGGCTCCGGCGTTGACTCGCGGCCGAGACCGGTCCAAGGATCAGAGCTACGTGTTGTTCGGTATTCGACGCGAGCTGTTGGACCGCATCTTGTTTCCCGTCGGCGACGACAACAAACCCGAAATCCGAGACCTCGCCCGCGAAGCCGGGCTGGCCGTGGCCGACAAAGCCGACAGTCAGGAAATCTGCTTCATCCCGGACAACGACTACGCCGGATTCATCGAACGCTACCGAGGCAAGCCGGATACCAGCGGCGACCTCGTGGACACGAACGGCACCGTGCTCGGTCAACACGGCGGCTTCGAGAAATTCACGATCGGTCAGCGCAAAGGGCTGGGAATCACATTCGGGGAACCGCGGTTTGTCGTGAAGATCGACGCGGACAGCCGGCAAGTGACGATAGGAAAGCGGGAAGACTTGGCTCGCGATGAACTCCACGCCGATCGCCTGAATTGGTTGGTGGAGGTGCCTCGCCGATTTCGTTGTACGGCGAAGATTCGTTACCGGCACGAGGCCGCCGAAGCGGATGCGGAAATCGTGAATGACGACCAACTTCGCGTGACGTTCGCGGAACCGCAACACGGCGTCGCTCCCGGTCAAGCAGTGGTGCTCTACGACAACGACCGAGTTCTGGGCGGCGGCTGGATTCGCTGAATGTCGAGTGTTGACTGATGTGAGGCGAGGCGAGCGGTCGATCAAGATTTTCCGTAGTTAAAGTTCCCGAAATTCAGCTCTCAACCTTGAATGACCAGACGCAGCGACTCTTCCGCATGGTCAGCAGCGTCGCACTGCTGACCGGTGTCTGGCTGATCTGGAGCGAAGTCCTGCCGGCGCTCGCAGTCCTGAAACACGTTCAACTCTGGGACATTCACACGCCCGGTGTGGGAGTTACAGGCAGCGTGACACTTGCTGACATCGCACTTTCGATGCTGGTTCTACTGGTCACATTTGTTGCTGGTCGCAACCTGCCCGGACTGCTGGAAATTGGCATCCTGTGGTGATGAGCGTCAGGAAGGGGGCCAGCGTGAGCGAGTAAAAGGGGGCCACCTGGGTGCTCAAAAAAGCCCGGTGGGTTGCCGGGCGGTTAGTCGGGACACTCTTAACTGGCGCGGCGGGAAGCCGCGGGTTCGGGCGTCTCGGTCCAGAGGAATTCTTAAGAATGTGCGGGTTCGACTGCTCGAACCGGCAGAAGCGGTTGATGTGAAGCGATTTCGCAGGTTGTACGGCTTGCGGAAAGTGTGACGGTTTTCCAGCATCAGTGACTGCCAAACCCTCCGGAATCAAGGACGCGGAATCGAGTGGTCAAACCAAACCGCCCGCGAATTGATCGCGATTCCGCCGCAAACTCGCCCCCTGATTGCCGGATCATTCCACGTCGCAGAAGCCGCGCCAATCCACAATGCACCGCGAGACACGCCAGATACGTTCGACGATTCGGAGATCGTGATTTCATTAGTGGACTCCACAGTCAGGCTTCGGCACACTGACCGTGCTGGAATGAAGACACCATGCTTGCTCACGGACAGCATAACAATCAAGGGCCTCGTCATGTTCTGCACTTCCTGCGGAGAAAAGAATTCAGCCGGCGCCTCGTACTGCGCAATGTGCGGTACCGAGTTGTCACACGCCATCCCCGTCGCTCAGTCGGATCCGCGTGATCCTCTTGATTTCGAAGACCTGGATCGCTTGGAAAGGCGAACATCAGGGGCCTCTCGTCGCGTGGAGAACAACCTAGCCAAAGCACTTTTGGCGACGTTCTTTTGTTGCTTGCCCTTGGGAGTAGTGGCAGTTGTGTTTGCCGCGCAAGTTGATGGGCGCACGAGGGCGGGCGATTACAACGGTGCTCGGAGACTCGCCGCGCAGGCCGATACTTGGGCCAATTTCAGCATCGGCTTGGGATTGGTCGGCGGCATGATTTACTTCCTCGCGATGATGGTCGCCAGCGGGATTTAGGCGATGCAAGGACATAAACTCGCTATTGCCGGAGCGATGACATTGCTTGCCGTCCCGGTCGTCGTCGTCTTCTGGACTTACGACCCATCGGAATCGTCGTTCTTTCCAAAGTGCCTGTTCCATGTATGCACCGGACTGCATTGTCCAGGTTGCGGAGTGCAACGAGCCGTTCATCGACTGCTGCATGGCGACTTAATCGCAGCCCTCAGGTTCAACGCAATGGTCGTACTCGCGCTGCCGTTCTTGGGCTATTCGTGCGTGGCATGGACGTTCGACTTCCAACGACTGTTGCCCCTTCGCGTTTCGTCCGTATGTCACTACATCGTCCTCGCCGGCACAATCGTTTTCTGGATCGCGCGCAATATTCCGATCTATCCGTTCTTGCTGCTGAGGCCAAATTAGACTGGCGGACTTCACGTAACTCAAAGTCGTGCAAGACCGATTGGTAAAGTCTAACCTGCCGCTCCATTGAAGATTGGACAATACGATGTCGGAATCACTCACCCTTTCGCCCGAAGTTTGCCGTGAGCGACTGACTCGCGTGCGCGACATGCTGAGTCGTCGGTCACTTGATCGG
This sequence comes from Planctomycetota bacterium, assembly GCA_027622115.1. Taxonomy (GTDB): domain Bacteria; phylum Planctomycetota; class Planctomycetia; order Planctomycetales; family Planctomycetaceae; genus JAQBZS01. Next base: position 6,093 of record JAQBZS010000169.1, read on the forward strand.
GCGGTCTTCGTCAGTCACGAAAACATCCAGTATCTCACCGGGTTTCGACCCGCTCGACTGATGCAGGCCGCCGTTTATCTGGAGACAACAGGTCGCTGCATCTTGTCCGCCCCGAACAAGGCTCCCGAGCATGCGGCGGTCGATGAGATCGTGACATTCGATGCCCAATGGTGCTCGACGCTGCGACACGAACAAGCGGAAGCCGCGCTCAGCGCGTTGTTGCAAGCCGTGGGCAGTTCGCAGGCCAAACAGACGGGTGTCGAATTTTCGGTGATCGGTCCGCATATCGGGCGGCAACCTCGATCAAGACCCGCAGGAGACGGCGAGTTGTTCATTCTTGATCTCGGCCCGGCCTACCGTGGCTATTACGCTGATAATTGCCGAACAATCGCTGTGATCGGTACACGCTTTGCGGTTGCTGGTGAATTTCGCGTCGAACGCCGCCAAATCTGAAGTGCGCAAGCCAGACCCCGATCTCAAGGCTGACCGCGCGCTCGCATGTAGCACTTTTGAACTTCGGCTACGCATGGCTCACCTGTGGGGGACTTCGTTTCGCATCGAGCCTCGACCGAGCGTGCTCGTTGCAGATGCTCTTTGAGTTGGGAGACGTCGCCCGTTTGCGCCGCAACTTCGATGTCATCGCACGTCAACCCAAAGCAGGGACAGATCGCAGCGGACGGATTCTTGGGATACACTGGTTGTTTCAAACGAGCCGTCGGGACCGTGCGTTCGAAGCCGTCGAAGTAGCTCACATCGCAGGTTGGCAACGGGCAGAAGTGTGCCGCTTCGCTGAGTCGCGAGACATCTTCGGGCGACAACATCGCCGCCAGCGTGGCCTGCCGCACCGCCGAACCGAGCGATCCGCACTCTGGGCAGTGGTCGCCGTGATCTTCGGGTTCTTTGACGAAGGCTTTGTTCATATTTCGGTCACAGCGCTCGCATCTGAGCCAGCCCCGCCTTCAGACCGTCGATTCCGTAATTCACCAACGTGCCGATGTTGATAAACCGATAACCGTCCTTGAATGCTTGGATGCACGGGTCCAGCGAACCGAATGTGATGCCCGCCGGTTTGCCGTACTCGCCGACGCGTTTGGGGAATTCCGCCAGGTACTTGAGCAAATCGGGATGCTGAAACTGCCCGATAATCCCCATCGAAGCCGACAAATCCGCGGGCCCGGCAAACACGACGTCCACGCCTTCCACCTGTGCGATCTCGGCCAGATTCTTCATGCCCTGCGGTGATTCGATCTGGACGATCACAGCGGTCTCGTCATTCGCGACGGGCAGGTATTCGTCCCAAGTGATATCCATCATCATGGTCCAGGTGGGCGTAATGCCCCGCGAGCCCAGCGGTGGATACTTTGCGTATTCGACTGCCCGTTTGGCTTCATCGGCCGTGTTGATCTGCGGAACCATGATCGTATTCGCGCCGATGTCGAGTGCCTTCTTGATCCAGACGGCGTCGAGTCCCGGAACCCGAATCATCGGTGCACAGCCGGCTTGACGGCAGATGATCGGCATCCAACGAACTTCGTGGGTGCCGTAGGCCCGGTGCTCAAGGTCGATCCAGAAGAAATCGATATCGCAGTTCACGCTGAGCTTGGCGACGGATTCGGACAAACCTGGGGCACCCGCGCCCAAGGCTACGCCACCATTCGCCAGGCATTTCTTGATCCGGTTTTCAAACATCAACACTCCAGTGGACAGGAACCGTTTCGGTCGTTGAACAGCGATTAATAATCCGCGATCGAACCGTCCGGCATACGACCGCGAGTCGGCCATTCGGGAACGATCGGTTGCTTCGCGAGTTCCAGCAGTTTGGGCTCGTCGACTTCGCAACACAGACCGACCCCTTCCGGTAACGACGCGTAACCGTCTTTGTCGATCGACCAATTCTTCTTCACCAAACCCGGCGGTGAAATGCTGGGGTAATACTCGTGAATCAAGAAGAACGGCACCGCCGCGCTGCAATGCAAACTCGCCGTCGCGCCGAGGTCGGTGGTAACGCAATGAGGCGCGATCGGCACGTGATACGCCTCGCCCAAAGTCGCGATCTTGCGGAGTTGCGTGATGCCGCCCGTGTGGGCGCAATCGACTTGCAAGATGTCGGCACAGCCTTCGTGGAGATAACCGATGACGTCCCAGATCGTCCGAGCCTGTTCACCGACGGCCAACGGAATGCTGATGTGCTGCTTGAGTCGTTTGAAAACTTCCATGTTGCCGGGCACGGCCGGCTCCTCGATGTAGAGCACGTCGTACGGTTTGATGGCGGTCGCGAATTGAATGAGGAACGGTGGCGGCATGGCACAGTGGGCGTCGAACATCACGATGCCCGTCGGGCCGACGCGCTTGCGGGCATCCTCGACCTGTTTGACCATCGACTCGATCTGCTGCGGCGTGCCCGAAAACGGTTGAGGACCACATCCGACCTTGGTGGCGTTCGGCGTCGGATAGAACCGGACTTTGTTCCGCGTCGGCCCGCCGAGCAGTCGATAAACCGGCACGCCCCACAGCTTGCCGGTGATGTCCCACAAGGCCATGTCGATGCCGGCCAACGTCTGCGTCATGACCGGCCCACCGCGCATGTCCCGATGCGAGCGATAAATCTTCTGCCACAAATGTTCGATCCGCGTCGGATTCTCGCCGTCGATCAACTCGAACAACGACCGCGCGAGCATCGCGGCGACGTTCGGTTCCAATTGGTCGATCTCACCCCAACCGGTGACGCCGTGATTGGTTTCGAGCTTGAGAAACACCTTTCGCATCACGGGAGTTGCCGTGAGTTTGGTGATCTTGATCGTCGATGTTCGGTCGCCGACATTCGCCGCCGGGTTGTTCGCGACGTCGACCGCAAGCGCGTTCATGCCGGTCCCGAAGCCCGTCATCGCCAAGCCACCCGCCGCCGCGACTCCAAGCGAGCCGAGCCATTCACGTCGATTTGTCATGTGTGATCCTGCGAAACTGGGTTAAGGCGATCCGCCGATAAGAGTTTACCAATCGGCATTGGACCAGTGTAGAACCCGTTCGAGTTCGATCCTTCGGCGAGTCTCCGAAACCTGCTTGGACGATTTCCGGCGTCAATTCATTCGCGGGTCCAGGCTCAGCACGTTCTGCATTTGCTGAAACTCCGCGAGACGGGAATCGACGGCGTGTTGTTCGTCCAAGTCGCCGACTTCCTGAAACGCGGTTCTGGCTCGTTTGAGCGAGCGGATTGCGGAATCGACTTGGTCGCCGCAGGCGTAAATCTCCGCCATGTTCTTGAGGTCTCGCGCGGCCAGACGCGTTTCGCCCAATCGCAGGTGCAACCGATACGCGAAGAACAGTCGCTCGATCGCCACGGACGTCTTGCCCTGAAACCCAGCCAACAACCCCAACGTGGCCCAATCAGCGGCCTGGCCGTCGGCGTTCGACATTTCGATCTCCATCGAAAGCGACTCTTCGACGAGTTGCTCGGCAAGTTCGAATTGCTCGTTGATGATGGCGTCGTTGGCCAGATTCGACAGTTCGGCGGCCGACACGAACGCGGCATCGGTGTCGCGACTGGCTTTGCTACCCGCTCCGAGTGCCCGTTGCTGGAAGCGGCTGGCCACCGCGAATTCCCCTTTTTCGCGATAACACGCGGCAAGGTTGTTCAATGCGGTTGATTCGAGTTCGTCGTCCCGGCTTTGTCGAGCCGTCACCAGCAACTGACTGAATAAGTCGATTGCTTCTTCCAAGCGGCCTTTTCCGAACAAGTACGAACCGTACTCGTTCGAAGCGACGCTGCCGGAATCCGCAGCAATGGCCTGCTGGTACAGCTCTTCGGATTGGTCAAACTCCTCCAGCGAAGCGAAAAACGCTGCCTTCTGGAGCAAAGCCTGGACGGACGTGGGCACGCTGGAATCTTGAGAATCTGACACGATCTGCCTCAATGTTTTTGGTCGTGAGCATCCTGACCAAACGCAACGAGAGCGATTTTGAGGCGAGAGACCCCGATTCGCAGGGCACTGCCCCGCAAGAGCGAACTTCTGCCGGAAACCGAACTCGTAGAGCGACGAGCGATGGTTCCGGTAATTCTGCCTACAAGGCCGGTAGGGATAAACGGGATTCTGACGAATCTTCCCACGTTGTCAATATGGGTTATTGAGGCAAATTAGAAATTTTACTGAATGTGCAGGAAGGAAGTGGCCGAACAAGCTCCGCGCAGTTCCGGCAGTCCGCGCCGGAACTGCGCGGAGCTTGTT
>JAQBZS010000170.1 GCA_027622115.1 Planctomycetota bacterium
CGGGCCGGTGCCCGCTGCGCTCGAAAACTCGCTTGTTTCAAGCTCGACTCTCGCTTGTTTAAGGCCTAGGCTGAAATCCGGAGCGTTACTGATGGTGCGGAACAACTCACCCGACGGAAAACGCTCTCACATGACGGCGTTCGTGTCAGACGACGACGGAGCGACGTGGAAAGGCGGGCTGCTACTGAATGAACGCGAGTCGTCGTATCCCGAAGGTATTCAGGCGGAAGACGGCACGCTGTTCATCATCTACGACCACCAGCGTTACACATTCAACCGCGCCGGCAAACCGGGAGTGGGCTCCGTACAAATTGCCGTGTTTCTTTGGCCCTTTTGGCGGCTTATGGACCTCTGCTGAGAAGCGATCAGTTCGACTAATCGGTCGAGTTCAATCGTTCCCTCGGCGACATCCTGTCTGAGTTGCTCCACGTCCATCCCGCTGTCGTAGCAGGTTTGCAAAAATCAGCCTGCGCCAATTTCACAGAATAGACAGCTACTGGTGTGGATACGGTTCGTTCGCTGGTCCATTTAAAAGTTGACTGACGGAAATGTTGTGGAGTAGTGCAACGAGTTTCGAAGGAGGCGAGCAAGGGGACACGGCAGTTTTGATCGTCGGACTTGCGGCCTGTATAGTGCCGCTTCATGGGATTCGGCGTTCACATCGGAGGAGAGTGACGTGGCGCGGATGGCGCTGGCGGAAGTGTTTGCGGCGGACGAGGTTGTGGTCATCCATGTCATGAATCGCAGTGAGACATTGCTTTCTCCTCGGCGCCGGTCCGGTCGGCGGCAAGAACTACAACCATCGCAAGCAGTGGATTGATCAACAACTCGTGCATCCGGCGGCGTATTTTTGGGGTCGACGTGCTCTGTCTACTGCGCTCCATCCCAGGCTATACGCTGACGTCGCCAACAATGAAAAGCCCCGGCTAGCGGGGCCTCGCGGGAAAGGGGCGTCGGGACCTTGTACACGATCCGAATTTCCTCAGGAAATATCTCAATTCGGTCGACCAACAGTTCCAACAACTCTCGCTTGAGCGCACTCGACGCAGTCGACAGGCCTGACGTAATACTCTCGGAGAACTCGCGAAGACTCTCGCCGGCCGACGACACGTTTCGGGCGACGTCGTGCGACGGAGGCTCGACAGCAGCGACGACTCGCGGTCGTGAGTCGCACGCAACGGCACGATGCGACTCTCGAATTCATCGGCCACACGCCTTATCGACGACCGTTCGCAATTCGTTCGACCAAAGGTTTCAACGATTCGACAATGTGCTCCGCGTAAATTCGCGAGCCTCGATCCGTGACATGCATGCCGTCATAAAAAACGTGGAACGGCCGCTCCCAATCTTCCACTTGAGTTCGCACGTAACGATCCAGGTCGATCAGCAGCACCGATTCCTCGCGACACACGTCGCGAACGATGTCGTTGAATCGGTCTTGAACGGAACCGTCCGCCCACGACGGGGCCAGCGAATTCAACTTGGACGATAGCGGTTGAGTCATCAAGACCGGCTCGATTTCGAAGTCCCGGCAAATATGTGTAAACACTCGCAAGCGTTTGCGGAATTCTCCGTCCAACGCTGCCGACGCGTTGATGTGATCGCGCGGCCCCGGATTTTGGATGGCGATATTGCGGTCGGCATTGATCGCCAGATTCCGCAGCAGGCCCCCGAAATAGGAATCGCTGGAAAACCGCTTCAGCAACTGCCGGCCGATGTCGCTGATGGAGACGACGTTTCCCATGCGGCTGCCATAACTCCCAAGTCCGCCGACGACTCCCGCGTCGTTGCACGCGTGCATCATCACCACAACATTCGGACGATCTTGGATCATGTGGTTCAGCAACACGTTGATCGAATCGTGAGACGTATTTCCGGACCGAGCCCCGTTCAGCGTGTTGACCGCGAAGCCGTTCTCATCCATCCGCGACGACACGAGCGCTGGGAATCGCAGGTGTTCTTGCACGGCAAAACATTCGGTCGTCGATCCGCCCAGAAATCCGATCGTGACGACGGGAGCCGCATGTTGAAACGAAGGGCGGATATAGCTGCGGTCGTCGATGCGAAATTCCACCAGCGGCTGATCGGCATTGATCAGTTGCCGGTTGATGGACCGGGACGCATTCGCCGGTCGCAATCGCAGTCGCACGATTCTGTCCAACGACTCTTCGCGGTAGGGATTGTGCCAAACGAGGCGTAAAGCGATTTCGGCCGTTAGCAAACCCACGCACGTTCCCGCGACAAGCAGTGCGAACTGCTTCTTATGTCGAGCGAACCAGTTTGCCGGCTTGGGGAGCATTCGTTCGAGGACTCGGTCGGTTGGCGTTCAGAATCATGGCGAGCAGCCGGGGAATCGCGCATCCCCACAGGCATTGATTCACGATATCCCGCCGCCAGATCAGTTGACACACCTTTCAAAGTGGTCTGCGAACCGACTTGGTTGTCGATCGTCACAATCCACCGATGTGGCAGAACCGGGTCGGCGGCGGGTGCCGCGACGGATTCGTCCGACCCACCGCTTCCGAACCAAACGACTGACGCCTCGGAGGCCACCGGCTACCGTCTGAGAAGCCGTTGCCCAGCTTTGCTGCCTTGGACTCTTCATCTGTGAAAAAGGCAATCTTGGAAATATTCATTCCGCTGCCGTCGCTTCAATTTGGACAGGTTGCTCATCGTCGGCATTCCCGCCGCCAGCGGATTTAGATTCACATCACGTGACAATCACTCAGGATGCGTGAAGAACGGGGAAATTCGCTGGACGAACGCCTTTGTTTCCAATGCACGACCGGCAACATCCATGTACGCGAATGCTGGACGAAGAGGACATCGCGGTCGCGTTCAACGTTGGTCGCCACCAATCTCGGTTTTCAGTCGGTGCTGAGCTGAGCAACTAACACAGGCAACCGACATACGTGTCGTTCAAGAGCGTCCGCTCGCGAAATTCAGCACCGCAGTTCGGACAAACATCGCCGATCTTCAGCGGCCCATGAGTGGGATCCGCGACAGTCGCCCCGGATGGATCGCCGGCCGCTGATGAGCGTGCGGGTGCCGTCGTCGCTGCTGCTGAAAGACTGGCCGACGGCGAGGGTGCGATCGTCGAGACTGGCAGGAATTCAGCGAGCGTCACATTCTGCCAACCCGGTGGTTTCGTCGGCGATGTGCTGACGTACGGCGCGGCCAACAGGTCGGCCACGCTGGTCACTTGGCCCGTGGGACCGCTCTTCCGGTCCATGGCAATGGTCTGCACGGCGTAGTTCGCCGGGTCGTCAATCCCCGGCTCGGAAACCGAGAGGACGCCGTGATTCAGAGCCAGCATGAGCAGATCAAGGTCAGAGCCGCGATTTCTCGACGACTTCCCGTCTAACAGGAAAAAACCGCCCTGAGCAAAATACGCCGCGTTGAGCCAAAAGCCCGACGCCTCGACGTGATACCCGCCGGTCGCGGCCGTGACTCCCCGTAGCTGCTGTACGTGCTGAGAAAGTGACTCGGCGAGCCGGTATTCGTGCATATTGGCCGGAAGCAGCGAATCCAACGTCGAAACATAGAAGCTGAGACAGCCCTCGCACTGGATAACGACCCCCCGCTCGGGAGGCTGCGTGGAATTCAGAACGAGACGTTCCGCCCGGCTTCCTCTAAAGCAGCCGGCGAAACAGGCGTGCCGTTCGACACACGTCAATAGTGATTGGGGAAGGGACGTCATCGAAGAGGTTCCTTCGCTAAGGAGGCATGGAAGAACAAAGTGGCTGGAAGCCCCAGTCACTTTCAAGACCGGAAGTAGTTTCAATCAACACGCGGCCTACTTCTGAGGCTTTTGGCGTGCACAGGTTTTGTGTAGAGGAGGTGGGGTCGGGTGGTTTAAAGTTCCTGACCCTACCGTTTTCTAAGTGCTCTCCCGGGCGTTCCGCTCTCCACCGACCCCGCGTCGGTGGAAGCACGACTGACAAGCTACCCGGCTTTCATCTCATCAACGTCGTGTTTGCGGATCTCTTCCAGCGTCGCGGATTTGCAGTAGCCGGGCTGGTCGGTGTAGCCGGAGTCGCCAGACTTCGGGGACTGATCGGAGGAGGCCTGAACTCTGGCGAGTCCAGCTACGGAGGAATCTGATCGCCACGCGTGATATGTGTCGGCGATTCTTGCGATGTCTGTTTCGGTCAGTTCCTTTTGCGTGCGGCTGATCATCGAACCGATCTGCCGAGCGTCGATAGACAGCGTCTTGCCTTCGCGGTTGCTGTAGCCTCGCTGCTTGTCCGCTTTCTTAGACTTGCTCAGGAACCACAGACAAACCGGAATCTGAGTCGTGTAAAACAATTGGCCCGGCAGCGCGATCATGCAATCGACCAGATCGTTTTCGACCAGCTTCTGACGAATCGTGCCTTCGCCCGTGGTGTTGGTACTCATCGAACCGTTGGCCAACACAAAACCGGCCACGCCGTGGGTCGATAGCTTCGACACCATGTGCAGAATCCAGCCGTAGTTGGCGTTGCCCGTCGGCGGCGTTTCGTAGCCGTCCCAACGCGAGTCTTTGGTCAGTTCGTTGGCCTTGCGCCAGTCTTTCATGTTGAACGGCGGATTGGCCATGATGTAGTCGGCCTTCAGGTCGGGATGTTGATCCTTGAAAAACGTATCGGCGGGGACTTCGCCCAGATTGGCGATAGTCCTCGCACCGCCAAATTCATCTTGGCCAGCTTGTACGTGGTGGCCGTGAACTCCTGGGCGGAGTCGGTTGGCAGAATCCCAGAGCGATTCTTCAAAGCTCTTGTCGTTTTTGGCGTCTGCTTTCTTCTTGGGTGTTGATTTCGCTCTCATTGTTTTCGACGCGGTTTTCGTGGTGGAGTCTTTGGCCATCGGGCGGAATACAGATCGACAGGTGGTTGATGTGAGTGAATCGCAAAACCGGAGATTAGACGCTGCGAGTGCTGAACACTACACGTCCACCGCGGGGCGTCACTGAGGACTTCATCGAGGATGCGTCGGAGCTGGGCGTGGGCTGCCTTCAATCGGGATGGCTTCGATGGCGGGTTGCGGACCAAAACATGGGGCCATCGATCTGTCCGGTCTGTTTCAGCTTCCGTAGGTCAGGCTTTGCCAAACAATGCACGTGGCAACACGATTGCCAAATCGAGTCGAACTGTCGCTCACCGAAAGCGTGGACGAATCAACGGCGTGAGACGGCACAGCCTGGCCTACCTCGACTCGGGACAATGGTCCCAAGCTACGGGCGAGTCGCCGATCACTTTTGCTCTACCGCCTTGGCCGCGTAGAGGAAGGGACGTCGAAACATTCCGCCAAAGTGGTGTTCGCAGTTGCCGCGCAGAATGATCGTGTTCTTTCCGGGCTTGAGTTTACCGCTGAGATCCACGTCCCGTTCGAAGCGATAGTCGTTCAGCCACCACACGCGGAACCCGCTTCTTTCAGCGTGTCTGGAAGACCGCGATCGCCCGCGCATACACGGGCAATCCGTTGCGAGATGACTCGGCTTGAAAGTGCAATTGGAATTCCGGCGGCAATGTGGCGTCGCTGGCGAATTCCACCGTCACCATCGCCTGCGTCTGGTTCGCGACAATGAGAACTGGCTTTGCCGCGACACCTCGAATGCCGCTTATGGGCAGCAAGGAAACGGTCACATCTCCGCAAGACATTCGACGTTCAATCGTGAGCTGCAATGCAATCGACTGTCCAACCTTGCATAAAACACGATTGGGAGTGGCCGTCAGTGTCAGCCAGTTCGGCTGGCAACCCATCAACATTGAACCCGTTGCCACGTGGAAGACGGAATAGGGTTTGCCGTCTGGGCCTGTGATCTCGGCGACCCCCATGACGCGACAGCGATGTGTGGTGCCTTCAATCGCGGCCGGCTGAATGATCAGCGGAATCGCCCCCGCATCGGTGTTCGCCGCGATGTTTCCGGACAACGGCACGACTGTGCCACGACCATCGGGATCCACGCCGACCAAGCGAATGGCCGACTGAAATCCTGCATCACGAGTGACTGCCACCGGAAACGGGAACGCAGCCAGCCTTGGAGCTTCTTGAATTGAACCGACCGTGGCCAACTGAAACGGAACCTTCGGTCCCACGGCGAGCCACAGTGGAATCGCGTCTGCCGCGAGGACTGTCGATGTTGCGATGCGCGCCGTTGCCAACAGCTCCGATGAAACGTCGTCGGCGCGAGCAATGATTTCGAATGTGCCCGACTTGAAATTCGCATCAGCTGCGGCCTTGAATTCAAGTTTGACGTCGCCAGCCTTCTTGGGGACGTGCTTGACTGTCTCGACAGTCACGCCTGCCGGCAGATTTGTCACGTGCAATTCAAGTGGCTTGTCGAATCCGTCCAGTGGCTCAATGCGAACAGGGATCGTCAATGTTTCGCCAGGAATCACCGTGAACTCAGCCGTCTTTACCGTGAGACGCAGCGACGGACTCGGCGAAAGCACATGCAGTCGATAAACGAAACGCGAGCCCCCTCGGCCGGCCCGTTCCTCCACGGACAGCAAGTATTCGCCGTCGGTCGGCGCGACAAACGCGTATTCTGGATCGCGCGATGTCCCCACATCGTCGGTCTCGCGAATCAGTTGGCCGTCCGCCTTCAAGACTCGTAAGACGGCATCCGCCGGAAACCCGATCTGTTCCGACTCGACGCGAATCACAAAGCGTTCACCTTTCTTCACCACGAACTTGTAGACGTCAACATCGCCGGGTTGCTGGAGTCGCCCGTTGATCACAGCGGGGACGACAATCTGCTGCGGGGCGGTTGATTCGTTTGGCTCAAGCTCGGTGAATTCGGGAACATCACTCACTGGCAGCGTCAGTTGATTGGCACTGCCGGCGACATTCGTTCGGTAGTTTCCGGTTCCGGCTTTGATCGTTTGTTTCAGCGAGTTGCTCGGCAAATTCCAGCCGTGCAAAGTCACTTCGGATTGGACTCCGGCTTGCACACCAACGGGAAAGGCATAATCCAAGTAGGGACCGTCAGTCACTGTGAGTCGATAGACGTAGTTCGCTGCGCCGGACAAGTTGAAGTCGTAAACCTGCAACACATAGCGACCAGTCTGGCGGCATTGCCAAACCAGCAACGGATCGAGGCCCCGTTGATTGTCACTAACGGCAACCACTCGACCGCCGGAATCCAGTAGCCGCAACACAGTGTCACCGGGCGAGCCCAAGCTGTGCATCGCAATGGCGCAAACAACGGCTTTCCCCTGGGTGAGCGAGAATTCGTATTGGTCGATGTCGTCGCTGGGATGCAGACGACCGTTGATTGTGCTTCCGAGCGGAACGGATTGCTGGTCAGCCTCGGCGACTTCCATGACCTCGGGTAGATCGCCGACAACGAATGCTCGCGGCGACGATCCGCCTTGGACGCTGTGAATGCGAATGGGACGCATGCCGGATTCAGCGTCAGCATCAACCGTCAATACGACCGTGCCCTGGGTTGTGTTCGTCGACGACCGCACGCCGGTCCCGCCGATCCAGAACCCGCACGGGCCGGGCATGTACTTGCCGCCGATTTCTACTTGGACTTTCGAGCCTCGCTGCGCACCGGCCGGAAACAAGTAGCCGATTTGCGGAGCGGTCTGCGCCAACAGCGCTGTTGGAATCATCAAAAAAGCGAGAGCGACGATCTGCGATGCATGATGCTTAAACACGGTGACCTCGGATTGCGTCCACGAATCTGTCTTGATCGGCGACTTCACACCAAGTCCGCAATCGGCTTGCCGCCTACAATCGCGTTATCACCGCTTACTTGGACGACATGCAATACCGCTGGAAAGAAGGCGAAGAATTTCACTTGACGTGCAAAGGCTAGCTGCGCCCCGACGCCAACGACAAGGGTACGGTCTGCTGAGAGCGGCAGAAACAGCCGGTTTTCGGGGCTATTTCGAGACACTTGGCGTCAGGCGACCGTATTAAGTAGCATTTTCTTCGAGGCACAAGGCTTGAGCATTTCGGCGTACGTGGCCGACCAAACGTCGCTGACCACAAGCATTCGGAACGTCAGCATGACTTGTAAGCCTGTCTTCTTCCAACGCATGCCAGATAGCTTCACCCGTTGAGTGAACACCAATTGCAACATTACAATCGATCTTAAGCCGACTTATCACGAGGCGTTGCGTGGCTCCTGCCTGTCCGGTCGGCCATGCGGCCCGCTCGGCAAGGGCGGGCGTGCATCCGTGAACCAGCCCCAGGGCTTCTTCCAGCGGGAATAACGTTTTACCGGTATGGTCGGGCTTGGCTTGCGCCAGCCGAACCTCAAGAGCGTGATCGTGCCGGATCGGGTGTGGATTTCGTTGTGCGGGGTCTTGTTCGAATTAGGCTGATAGGTTTCCGCGGCGACCTTGAGCGATGGGGGGAGCCGGCTCGCGTCGTTGGGCTCCAAGACGTTGAATCCGGCTTCCGTCAAATCGAGACGCAATTCGCGGCCTGCCGCTTCAAGTTCAATTTCGAACGCCATGACGGCGACTTCATTGGGTTCACCGACTGCGAATTTCGAGTAGACTTCAACAATGCGATCAAGTGATTGTTAACGATCCGTTGCCCGACTTGTTTCTGATGCTTAAGTCCGGCGATCAACTCCGGTTGCGAGCAAATGACCAGCAGGGCGGCGTACGACATTGGGCATCCTTTCCCGCGACTGAGGGTCGATTCAACCCGTATTCAGAGGAAAGGGGGCTTTCAGGCAATAGCAATCGATGGCTTGAAGGCACGTGTCTTCCGGATGATGCCCAAAAGCCCGCCACAAAACCGCGTCTGCCGGATCGCACCCTTGAGATTTGCGTGAATTAGCCGTTTTGGCGCTAGCCACGGTTTGCATCCGATGTGTGAATACAGTTCTAACGCCCAAACGGCTCATTCAGGTCAGGGACTGTTCTTAACGACACGGAATTCCAATGCCGACACAAATCGATCTCCACGATGTTCAGGGGAATATTGTTCGCGGATACGGCCGCTGGGGATTCCCAAAAGCGCGTTACATGTGCTATCGCATCGTCAACGCCGATGCCGCGCGCGTGACAATTCGAAAACTCATTCCTCTTGTCACGACCGGTGCGCCTTGGACACGAGACGGCAAGTACGGAGACGGCAGCCAAATCCCCAGGGCCACGCTGAACATCGCCTGGACCTACGAGGGCTTAAAACGGATTGGCGTACCCGAAGCGTCGCTGCACAGTTTTCCCGACGACTTCTGCATGGGAATGAAAGCCCGCCGGGACATTCTCGGAGACGACGGACCCAGCGCTCCCGATGCCTGGGATCCAGTCTGGGGTCATCCGTTCGAAGAGCAGACCGTGCATCTGATGTTGTGGACCAATGCGGTCGATGCCGATGCCGTCGATGAACGGTATCTGCATTTGGTGGACATCGTGGGCAACGCGAGCAGCGGCATCGAACTTAAGTCCGGACACCGCATCGACGCCGATTCGACACTCGAATATCAAGACGCATCGGCGATCTTTGTCGATGGCCAACCGACGGCGAAAGAACACTTCGGCTATACGGACGGGATCAGCGACCCATTCTTTGAAGGATCCGGCTCGAATCCGCTCAACGTTATCGGCGGCGGCAAACCCACCGGCGAGGATCCTCGAACGTACGCGGGTTGGAAGCCGCTTGAGACCGGCGAGTTTCTGCTTGGCTACAAGGACGAGGCGTTTGAATATCCCAAAGCGCCGCTGCCGCCACTGTTGTCTCGCAACGGCACGTTCATGGTGTATCGCAAGCTGCACCAGAACGTGGCTTCGTTCGAAAAGTATCTGGACGACTTCTCCGACCGATTTGGCGGCAAGGAAGTGTTGGCGGCCAAATTCGCGGGCAGATGGCGCAACGGGGCTCCGCTCACCACGTTCGCAACCGAAGACGAGGCCAATCGATTTGCGAACGAACTGGAATGCCTGGGAACAAAGGTGCGAGGCGGAATCGCCACCGAAGCGGACCAGCAACGGCATCACGCGCTGAATTTGGAACTGAAGGCCTTCAACTACAACGACGACATCGCCGGGGCTCGGTGTCCGGTCGGTGCTCACATGCGTCGGATGAATCCACGCGGTGCCCTGCAATTCGGCAAGGACCAGGCGTTCGAAGAACCTGGGGCGCTCGTAAATCGGCGGCGGATTCTGCGGCGAGGATTGCCGTATGGAGACGCGACGCTCGATCCCAGCGACCAGGGCAATCACGGCGTGATTTTCATCGTCTTGAACGCGAGCATCAAACGGCAGTTTGAGTTTGTGCAGCAGCAATGGATTATTCTCGCCGCGCCAAATACTGGCATTTTCGAGTTTCGTCAAACCGGCAATAATTGCCGGAAG
>JAQBZS010000171.1 GCA_027622115.1 Planctomycetota bacterium
CCCGTCACAGGTCGACGGGCAGGAGTGGAGTGCCCGTCCTACAACAAACCTCGGCATTCACACCCAGAAACGGAAGAACCGAGTTGAGAGTCCACAGGGATCAGGCTTTGTGGCTCTCGACTCTGACGATTTGCCATTAGTTAATTGTCATTAGTCATCTGTCATCGAGCCAGCCGGACAATAGCAAATGGCATTTGACAAATAACTAATGACAAATCCTGCCCGTCCTTGGAGTGTGGCGGATTCGCACGCGACTCTGCGAAGGTCGAGGACCAGGTTCGACTCCTGGCGAGGACACTCTGAGTCCAGACTCGAGGGTCAAGAGTCCAGAGCTGAAGTCTCTCGACTCTGGACTCTCAGCTCTCCTGACACCGACGCTCGATGGCCGGGCGGCTGCCTGCAAAGCAGTTTCCAGTGAGTTCGATTCTCACCGGTGTCTCTTTAATGCTTGCCTTGATGCTGTCATTGCCGGCGGTGCGTTGGGCTTTTGAGTCAGCCTTACGTATTCCGTGTACGGGTTCTGAACATGACGGCGTCGATGTGGTCGCCCAATGGTTGGGCACCAGGTTGCTAACCTGGCTGTTGCGGGTTCGAGTCCGGTTCGAGTCCCGTCCACGGCTCCAACTCTGGCTAAGAACCAGATGTGGCCCGGGCGCGAAAGCGTCCACCAAAGACCCAAGGGAGATGAACGACTGACTGATCGGCTGCCGGTGCCGGCATCTCGCAGTCTGACGTCGCGGCGAGAGTCGTGATTGTCGGATCGCAGGTGACGCCATTCGGTGGCAGCACGAAAGGCGTGCCTTGCAGTGTGCGGATACCGCATTCGCAACCTGTGACGTGAGCGGATTGATTCGTGATGACCTGTCGAGGCGACCGTCGCCAACGCTGGCTGATCGATGACGCCTGCAATGAAACGCAACAGAACTCATATCTCACGGTTGCCTGTGTTCATGACGGCTGTGCATCGAAGGAACGCGCGTCATCGAGGATCCTGGCGACTTCGCCAAAGGCTGGCATCGGATGAAGGAGACCGGTCCCACAGGCCGGGACTTTACTATCAAGATGGTCTGGGTTCCTGATCGGAAGCGGGCATTCTTCTGCGGTGCCAATCACGGCTCACCTCACAGGTTCAACGATGCGTAGGAGTACGACCTCCTGAGCAACACGTGGGTGCTGCTCTACACGCCGGACTACAACGACCGCGGCCCCATCACGGACTATGACCGGCAGACCCTTGTCTTGAAGGATGGCTGGCTGCGTACAAAGAAAGGTGGCCCGGCACACCCCGCCCACACGTGGTTGTATCGAGCAGAAAGAAATCAACGATCCCGAGTGGTTCGGATAAAGTTCTGACCGTGCGCGATACGTCACGAGTCCTCGTCCAGGACTCCGAAAAACACCTGGCGGTAAACGAGGAAGTTGACCCAGTTCCGTAGCGCATAGCCGCAGACATTCAAGTTGGCTTCACTGTAGTCGTTCGACTTGCCGCCGCTCGGATGCACGCCATCTCGGGAAATCAAAGTGCCGTCCCATGTATCTCCCGACCGTCGACGTGTGACCTCTGCGTGAAAGTCGGCCAGTGGGACGTGCAGCTTTGCGGCGACGTCCCGGATGATCTTGTTGGCTTCGTGGACAGCTTCGTCACGATCGCACCGGGGTGGGATCGTATTGAGAATCGGCACGCAGTGGGCCGCCGTACATTTCCTGACAACCTCTTCCAGGTTGGATCGATAGGCCGCCGGGACAGATCCACCAGAGATGTCATTCGTACCTATCATGATGATGGCAACTTCCGGCCGATCGCGTTCCAGAACAGCATCAATCGACTTAAGGAGCTGACCAACGCGCCAACCAGAGTAGTTCGCATGCTTCGGCCCCTTGTCTCGGGCTCCCTTGATGTAGTCCCGCCATCTGAGCTTCGCCGGTGCCTTCGGCAGACCATCGTCCTGCGTGATGAAGCGATCTGGATTGTCCCAGCTCATGGGAGACCAGAACGCCATGGAATACGTGATCGAGTCGCCGAACTGAGCGACATAGCCTGCCTGGCCCTTGAAGCCCGAGTGCACTTCCCGCATGGCTTTCAATACATCCGGTGACAGGATGCCAGGCTTCAACCGCTCGGCGGCTGCATCGCGACGAATCGCGGCGAGTGTTTCCGGGAAGTGAACCACATCGGTCAGCGATGAGTCCTGCAAAAACTTCTGGCCGGCACCGTTGGACTGCGCCAAAGCCGCAGCGAGCGTACCGCCGCTGACGTTTCCACTTTGGCTGATTCTGCTGTCGGTTGTGAGCAGGACCGGCGCACCGACAAGTACGTTGTTGTTGACCTGCAGGCCTGCGTTGGAATTCTGCACCCAGATCTGACGCCGCTGCGTGCTCTCGGGATCATGGACTGTGTTGTTCTCGATGCGGCAGTCTTGTGTGTAACACATCAGTATTCCGGTCTCGGGGCAATCACTGACGAAGTTGTTGCGGGCGACGCAGTCGATCGCATGCAAAGGCGAATACCCGAGTGACGGATTGCCGAGCGCAATCGCGATGTCGCAGTTCAGAAAGGCATTGCGTTCGATCCGGCATCCGCGACCGTTCTCTGAGATGTAGATGCATCCGCGGCCTTCTCGCGTACGTCCCTGGATTCCGATGAAGACGTTGTGGGTGATCGTCCAGTCGATCGTATTCTTGACATCGATTCCACCGATGTAGTTGCCGTTGAATGTCTTGTCCGTGTCCGTCTCGTCATCGGCGAACTGTTTGGGGCGATCATTGTAGAACAGGCAGTAGCGGATGATGCAGCCTCGCGGGCCTTTGTCGCCCTGAGCCTTCGGCATGGCAGGCGCCTTGATGCCTCGCTGCCAAACGTTGTGAATCACGCAATTGTGAATCGTGGCTCGTTCGGCCCCGTGGTTCGAGTTGATCTTGATGCCGTTCCATTTGACGTTCTGAACGGTGACGTCGGCGATGGTGACTCCCGTTGCTCCCGTAATTCCGACGAGTTCACCGTGCCGACTGTTCGCTCCGTCAAGGATGACCTTGTGGCGATCACCGGACTCGCTGCGCAGCGTGACCTGATCGGCCGTGAGGTCGAAGTAACGCGGCAGCATGTAATGGCCATCGGCGACAAGAATCGTGCCACGAGGCTGGACCTCTTTGGACGCAGTCAACAATTCGTCGACGGTCCTGACTCGCAGAACCTGGCCACTGGGTTTCGGCAATGCCTGAGCCTTGGGAAACCACGAGGCCTGCGGTGGTGCAGCCTCTAATACCAGTGGAGAAACCAGCGCCATTCCCAGAATGAGAGGGCACAACGATCGCGGTAACAGCAGCCTGGATTCTGATGTCATGTTTTTGTCCTGTGTGAAAAGTCAGCCCAACCGAAGACTCGATCTGAACTCGTCCCGGTCCCCAGGCTGGTCGGCTTATGATAGCTTCCACTCATGCGCCGCGTATCCTGGCGGGCGTGTCCTCGTATCCGGAGCCGGTTGATGCGATTCCGGATTTACACCGCTTGTGTTCTGGTAATCACGCGGGGAGCCGCTGGTCTGGCCTGTGCCGAAGTCGGTGACCCTCAGATTCAGAACTTTCTACCGCGATTCCGGCAGATGGTGTGGCATCTGGATGATCCGATCGGCGATCCGATTACTCAGCCCAATTTTGAACTGGCGGCGCATGCCAGTCGCGACGTGCGATTCATCTTCAATGGCGAAGGGGGTGACCCGTGCTTCGGTGGTCCAAAGAATATCTGCATGATGCTGCACCACTGGTACGGCGGACTGAATCGTGGTGAGAACTTTCGTGAACGCCACTATCTGGAGTCATACCGACGAGCGTGGGACGAGATCGAGTTCCTGCTGAGTGACGTTCGCCAGCAGATCAACATCGCACGACGCCTCGTCCGTTTTGTCCGATGCTTCGTAAAGCCGCTGACCTTTCTTCACGGCCGCCAACGCCGCCGCGACACCACGGGCTGAGAATCCAAGCACGCCAACTTTGGCCGGATCAACATTCCAGTCTGCAGCATGAGCCCGCGTGATCGAGACTTCCCACGTGCCGGGGTTGCCGTGCTGCCGGGTGGGCGCGTTCGATTTCGTCGTGCACCGTTCTGCCCAACAGACTCCTGAATCGGCTATCGAGTGTCGAGCGTGACAGGTCCACGTGGCCAGCGACTTCTGAAACTTGAATTCCTTTACCAATCCGCTCTTTGATAAACGCCACGGCCAGCGCGACTTGCTGATCTACTGCGTTCAGGGCGACGTCGGAACAAAGTCGAACCGCCTGATTCGCGACCGCTGCACGACCGCAACTCACTTCGACGGTGACGCGTGAAGGTCCGAGGGTTGAGAGATCCGCTTGTAGTCGTGATCCGGATCGTCGGCGTCGTCCTTGAGCAGCAATTGCTGGGTATCCAAGTTCAAGATCGGCTGGCTGCGTTCGGTACCATAGGCCGTCGTGAACGCCTTAATGGCCCAACCCGGCTCGCCGCCGACGCATTCCATGTTGACGTTTCCATTTTCAATGGACCATGCGAGATCGATACGCATTTGCTTGCCAAAAAACGTCTGCTTCACAAGCCCCGCGATCTCGACATGCATCACGGCCGTCCCATCCGCGGAAACGTTGAGCAAGCGTTTGCCGTCGCGATAGGTCTCCCATTCTCCGAGGATGAGCTTGCGATAAGCGACGTTCGGGTCAGGGGCGTTCGGGTTAACCGGCGTCGGAGTTGGATTGGGTTTCGACGAGGAACTGATCGGAATCGCCAGCCACACGATCAAGGAAATCGGCACCACCATCACCGAGCACACAACCCACTTCTTTTTGCGGGAACGAGGCGGCACGGATTCGGTCGGCGACATATTCGTCCTCGGCATTCAAGCTCGAACATTGGAAAACACGCACCTGCAACTACCGACCGTGCGCGTGGCCGGTGTCAGATTCTTGCACATCCATTGGCAGATTTCGCAGGTGCGGCGCGAGTGTAGCAAACTCCGGATTTGTTTCCCGTTTCGACGTGATGTTACGTCACGGCTTGGAGCCAGCGAAAAACTTCGCGACCTTCTCGATCTGAGCCGCGAAGAACTTTCCCTCGCCTTCCTTCAAGCCATTTAACGACACCACGATCTGCTGGAGTTGACCAGGAATCGTCTTGTCGGTTGGGTCCGCCAGCATCCGAGCGAGCGTGCCGTAGCCGTCGGCCATCCCGGCATAGTCCGGAAGTTTCGCGGATTCCGCCGCACGCTTGGCCTTCAGGAAATCGGCATGAGCGGCGTCAAATTCTCCGACCGCCAATCGGTGAGCCCCGACAAGCCAGTGCGCGTTGCATCGGGCCTTGTCGTCTTTGTGAAGTTCCTCGGCGAGCCGCAGGTTGAGCCGCGCCAGGTCGAGCCCGTGCACGAGATCCGACTTGGTGATGACCACGCCGTCGTCTTCCCAACCGGGCCACGCATTCGCCGACGTGTTGAACGCCAGCGTTTTCGCCCGCGACCGAAGTTTGTCTGCCAGCTTGTCGTTGTCTACCGAAACTGCCTGCTGGAGTCCGAACCGGATGCCGGCTCGCGCAAAAATCAGCATCCGCGGGACATCCTTGTGCTCGCTGTAGTACCGGCCCGAAAGCGTCTCGTACTCGCCGATCGGGTCATCGCCCGCTTCGATTTCCCGAAATACCACATAGGCGTCGGCCGTCTTAGCCAGTTGTTCCAGCTTGTGAATGCGATCCATGACGTTTCCGTGCTTGATCTTTAAGGCAGATTCTCGTTTCCACGTCCGAATTCCAAGACGTGCTTGAACAATTTCTCTAGTCAACCCGGAGTTTTCAACACGCGATCTTCGTGGCAGGTACTTTTCATCTGCCGCCCGCCTAACCCTGCGAAGCCAGAACCAATGAGGATGAACAGGCCCCAACTCGGGCAATTGATCAGACTGATCCGTCCGATCGGACTGATCCGTCGAATTTTCTGACGACCGCCTCAGCCACAGCCGACTTGTCGTCTCGGCGAAGCGGTCGTAGATTATCCCGCTGTACATGTCTCAGGCTCGGCGAATTGAAGGAGTACGCACATGTCCTCAACATGGATTCTGACCTTGGCATTTGTCGGTCCCACCATGGACCCACCATCGGCTTCCGACGCAATCGATCCGGCAGTTCGAGCGATGTTCGCGGATACTCGGCAGCCGACGCTCACGAAGAGCGAACTCAGGACCGAGTATCAACGAATTTCTCGAATGTTCGCTCGGCAGGCCCGCCCGAATCCTCGCGATGTGACTCGGGACATGGTCGGTCTTTATCACGACATCGACGGTACCAAGGGGGTTTCGCAGCGCGAGAAGCGGCGCATGAAACTTGCCCTGAAGTTGCGGATGGAGCAGACGTTGGGAAGGCTTTACGCGGAATTGAAACAGGCCGGCGTCAAACCGGGCACCTCAACCGCTGCTCAAGACTCAGATGGTTCAGAATCCACGAACGGCGTAGCCGGAGGCGCCACGAATTTCCAAGTCGTCCAAGAATTGATCACGCTGATCAAGGACACGATCGCCCCGGACTCGTGGGACGTCCGCGGAGGCCCAGGCACGATCGGGTATTTTTCTCCGATTCATGCTCTGGTCATCCGAGCCAACGGTGAAGTGCATCATCAAATCGGCGGCACGTTGCAACAGGTTCGGCGAGTTCAGTAGCACCTGCGGGGCACCGTACCGGATGCGAGTTCAAACTCCGGATTGACCCGAGTTTGCCCCCCGCGATTGGCTCGCGCCCCGTTTGCAATGCTCGGCGAAGCCGTTGAGTGTTTTCCGTATTTCCAGAAACGAGTTCACATGTCGGAATCGAAGATGCTGTCGCACATGGTCTATTTCACCCTCGCCGATTCATCGCCCGAGGCGTGCGAACGACTGGTGGAACGCATGCGGTATTACCTCACAAACCATGACGGCACCGTGTTTTTCGCGGCCGGTACGCTGGTTAAGGACCTGAATCGACCAGTGAACGACTTGGATTTCCACGTCTCGCTGCACGTCGTGTTTGACAGCCGCGCCGCCCACGACACCTACCAAACTCACGAACGGCACTTGCAGTACATCGACGAAAACAAAGGCAATTGGACGAAGGTCCGCGTGTTCGATTCCTACGTGGATTAGGTGATGTTGTGACGATCTGAAACCGCTTCTACAATCCGCCAAATTCAAGCATTTTGCATGGATCTCCCAATGTTGAACGCGACGTAACTTGACGGAGCACTTGATGGCGAATTTCTTTTTTACCAGCGAATCCGTGAGCATGGGGCACCCGGACAAGCTGTCCGATCAGGTCTCGGACGGCATCTTGGACGCCCTCCTTGAACAAGACCCCAATTCGCGCGTTGCCTGCGAAACGCTCTGTACGACGGATTTGGTGGTACTGTCGGGCGAGATCACCACGCAGGCCAAAGTTCATTACGAAGCCGTGACTCGGCAGGTAATCCGCGAGATCGGTTACACCAGCGACGACATCGGCTTCAACGCGGATTCATGCCGCATTTTTCTCGCGTTGCACAGCCAGAGCGCCGACATCGCTCAAGGCGTCGATCGTGACGGGGCCGGCGATCAAGGACTGATGTTCGGCTACGCCTGTGATCAAACCGACGAATTGATGCCGCTGCCGATCTCCTTGTCACATCGCATCATCAACAGGCTCGCCGAAGTCCGACAGCAAGGCTTGGTGGATTGGCTGCGACCGGACAGCAAGAGCCAAGTCACCATCGAATACAACGGCACGAAAGCGGTCGGTATTTCGGCGGTTGTTGTTTCCACACAGCACGCGGATTCCGTCAGCCAAGCCGACATCGCGGACTTCATTAAATCGGAAGTCGTTTCTAAGACCGTCCCGGCCGAATTGTTGCGAGACTCGACGCAGTTCCACATCAATCCCACCGGTCGTTTCGTGATCGGCGGACCGCATGGCGATACGGGTCTGACCGGTCGCAAGATCATCGTCGACACCTATGGCGGTTGGGGTCGACACGGTGGCGGAGCCTTCAGCGGCAAGGATCCGACAAAAGTCGACCGTTCGGCCGCATATATGGCTCGTTACGTGGCGAAAAACGTGGTGGCTGCCGGCCTGGCCACGGAATGTGAAGTGCAACTTGCGTACGCGATCGGCGTGGCCGATCCGGTGAGCGTGCATGTTGAAACGAACGGTACCGCGAAGATTCCCGAAGCGAAAATCGTCGCCGCGATTCGTGAGTTGTTCCCGCTGACGCCCAAGGGAATCATGTCGCACTTGAATCTGCGTCGGCCGATCTTTCGCAAGACGGCCCACGGTGGCCACTTCGGTCGCAATGATCCCGACTTTACGTGGGAAGCCACGAATCTGGCTGCGGATCTCGGCAAAGCTGCCGGGCTGTAATTCGCCGTTTCCCGTGATGCTCCGAGACATGGATGTCAACGAGAACTCAAAACACCAAGACAGCGATATTGGGCCAATTCAGCGGTTCACAACTCAAGCCCGAGTTGTGGACCGTTGTCTTTTGGTGCGGCAGCTTGATCGCGTCCTTGTCGCTGTTGGTTCACCGATTGTTGACCGAATCGTCGTTCCCGCTGCTTGCCGGTTGTTTGATTGCGTTGGCGATGACGGTGGTGACCGTGACGGTCGAGTTAATCGGTGAGACGTTGAACACCGGCACGCGACCGCCGGTTCGCTTCGTTCGAGCCTGTACGGTTCTGTTGCCGTGTGGTGTCGTGGCGATGGCATTCGCGCGGATGCACGCGATCTCGGACGTTTTCTTGCTGGCACAATTCGTCACGGGAGTCGGCGTCTTGGCGAGCCGGAGCCGGACGTCACCCGCGATGCTGACCGCGCGGCAGCCGGCATCGGCTCTCGAACCCGCAATTCAGAATCACGGGCGACCGATCACCGCGAAATCGCCCGCAACAAAACCGATCGAAATTGGATTATTGGACACCGAGCCGCTCACCTTTGACATCGAAACGGCTCAGGCGGCGATCGCATCTCTGCTCGAGGATGACATTCGGCAGAGTCCAGTCAGCGCGCGACTCGAAGCACATGACACCACCCAGCAGTACCGACGATCGCGCTTGCTGCGTGAAGACGAGTTGATCGAGGGCGAGGTGCGTGTCCGATTCGGTTCCGACGACCGTCGACAAATCGTGCATCTGCCGTTCGTGCCGCACTTGGCACACATCCCTGAACTGGAGTGCGAAACCTCGTCAAGAGACGCACGAGCCCGCGTGACCGATCGGCGACGCTACGGCGCGCGGATTGAGGTGACTCGGCCAACCAGCGGCAGTATGGAAGAGGTCACTCTCGAATTCAGGGTTCGTTCGCAGAACCACTGACGGGCAACAAGAATTGTTTCCCGATTTGAAAGAAAGAAAAAACACCCGCGCAAGAATTCCGCATTCCTCAGTACCCCAAAGCGAGAGGCATTAACTCATGTCCGGCGAACTGATCCGATTCGCCACTCGTTTATGGGAGAGAGAGAATGTTGAAGTTCTGGAACACATCAAAACTGCGGGAAGTGACTCGTCAAATCGTGGCCAAGCAGCGGCGTCGCCGGAAGCGTCCGGGACACGCGCCGACCGGCGAAGCATTGGAAGTGCGGATGATGTTGTCGGCCGCAAACGCGGTTGACGACGGCGTGGACTCCGGTGTTCACGCGAGAATTATCAACGGCGAACAGACCAGCGAATTCACGGCGGTGGGCATCGTGAATGACGGTTGCACGGGGACTCTGATCAGTCCGACTCACGTGTTGACGGCAGGTCACTGTGTGGAATTCATGGGCGGTGCCGAGGGCACGTTCGAAGTGAACGGCCAGACCTACAACACCACGCAAATGAACTCGCATCCCGACTACGACGGAGAGATTGGCGAAGACGATTCCGCCGACATCGCCATTATGGTGTTGGATCGGCCGGTCTCCGGCGTGACTCCGATGGAGATCAACCGCACCACGCCGTTCGTCGGTCAGACCCTGACGCTGGTGGGCTTCGGCGGCACGGGAGACGGCAGTGGACACAACGGCGACTTCGGTACCAAGTACGTCGGCACAACTCCGATCGACAGCGTGACGCCGGGACTGATTTCGTGGGACTTCGACGACAACTCGGAAAGCAACACGGCCCCTGGAGACTCGGGCGGACCGGCGTTCGTCGAGATCAATGGGGTGTTTTACATCGCCGGCATCACATCCGGCGGTGATAACGCAAACGCCGGCATCGGTGACCACTCGTTCGATACGCGAGTTGACGCGTTTGCAGTCTGGATCGATTCGGTCGTTGGCAATCCCGACCC
>JAQBZS010000172.1 GCA_027622115.1 Planctomycetota bacterium
GGCTCCAGCGGCGAAGTCCGCAATGCCGTCGTTGTTGAGGTCGCCGATGAACGTGATCGACGAGCCGAACCAATCATCGACCGCGAGCGTCGGGCCGCCCGTGATCGTGCTGCTGCTCTTGGCGGACCCGTTCGCGTTCAACAACACGAGATGCACGGTTCCACGACCCGAGTTCGCTCGTTCCGCTCCGACCAGCAGATCACCGATGCCGTCTCCATCAAAGTCGCTGAATCCCGACACACTTTTCCCGAATCGATCATTCGCGGCGAGCGTCGGGCCGCCGTTGGTTCCACTCGCGATCTTGGTGCTGCTTTTGACCGTGCCGCTTGCATTCAGATTCAATATGTAGACCGCACCGGCAAAACTGCCTCCGGTGTTATCCAAGTTCGCGCCGACGGCGATGTCCACAATGCCGTCCGCGTCAATGTCCCCGAGTGCCGAAACCGACGTTCCAAATCGATTGTTGTTGCCGAGATTCGGCCCGCCGTTTGTCCCGTGCGCAATCTTCGTGACCTGCTTCACCGAGCCGCTTGAGTTGAGTAGCAAGACATATACCGCGCCGCGTTGACTGCCGCCGGTATCGTCCAAACTTGCTCCCACGGCGATGTCCGGAACGCCGTCACCATCGAGATCGCCCAACGCGGCCACCGAAGTGCCAAACTGATTCCCATCGGCAAGAGTTGGTCCGCCATTCGTTCCTCGCAATTTGCAAACTGCTTTTGGCCGTGCCGTCGGCGTTGAGGAACACAACATACACCGCGCCGCGATTCGTGCCGCCCGTATCGTTTCGCTCGGCACCAACCGCGATATCCATGACTCCGTCGCCGTCCAGGTCACCGATCGCAGCGACCGAACTGCCGAAGTTGTCGCTGTTGACCAGGCTCAGCCCGCCGCTGCCGTGTCCAACGATTTGCGAATTCTTGATCGAGCCGTCCGAGTTCATTCGCAAAATGTGAATCGCGCCGCGATTCGTCCCGCCGGTGTCGTCTTGATACGCGCCGATCGCCAAATCGTTGACGCCGTCACCGTCAATATCGCCGAGCGACGTCAGTCCGCTGCCGAACCGGTCGGCGTTGTCGAGAGACGGACCACCATTCGTGTTGCTGTTGATGCTGGTCACACTTGCGGCACCGAACAGGCCGGGCGTCGTGATTCTGAACGCGTAATCTTCGACCTCGCCGTCACTCGCCGTGCCCGTCGGATTGGCGGCGGCAGCGTCAGTGCTTAGCCGGAATCTCGCATACGTTCCACCGATCGATCCACTCGGAATCGCCGGAAACGTGAGCGTGAATCGGCCGTCGGTGGTGCCGTTGGGCACGGTGAACTGCGCGCGTTCGGTGGAATTATCGAACAGTCCGTCGCGGTTGAAGTCGATCCAGCCGAACAGGGTCGCGGCGGATCCACTCGTGTTTGTGGCTAAGAGCGTAATGGTCGGAGCCGCTCCCACGGTGCCGAGCAAATCAAGCGGATCGAGGACACCGTCCTCGTCGTCGGGCAACGCGGCGTCTACGTCGTCGGCATTGGCCGTGGAGTTCTGCAACGCACCGCTGTCGCCATCGACGACATTGCCAAGAAACAAACCGGCGGTAATCCGGTGACTCGGGCCACCATTCGCGAACACCGTTTCGTAGTTGCCGGCGCCGGTTCCCGCAGCAGAGTCGGGAGCGTCCCCGTAATCGTATTCCGCCAAATCCCAGCCCACGTCATCGAGGCCCGCAAAGTCGAGTTCGGTGAAGAGCGCCCGTGTCCCCGAGAGGAGACTTGGATTCATGCCCGCGAACTGACCGCCGGACATCGTCCCGTCCGCCCAATGCGACAGCCCAGCGTGCAACGGAACATTGCCGCCGAACGAAGCCACTGCCGCCGGACCCGTGAATTCGCCCGACGAGACTTGATCGTTCCAAGAGTCCGCCGTACCGATTCCCAGAAAGTGGCCGATTTCGTGCTGAGCGATCGAGTAAAAGTCGTTTTCGCCGTTATCAAGGCCTACCGTTGTTTCGCCAAAGTGCCAACTTGCCAGCGTGTCGAACGTGATTGATCCGCCCCACGGACCGAAGTCGGTTGCAGTGGCCGTCAACGCACCGGCTTCGCCACGAGCGGCAACGGTATCCAAGAACTCTTGAGTGCCCGAGGAACTGTATCCGCCCGGACCGCCCATCCCGACGGTGGATCCCGGCAGATCGCGTCCACCGGCATAAATAATAACCGTATCCGCCGGCACGCTGAGGTCGACGATGTTGTGCTCGGCACCCGTTGCGGGATGATTGAAATCAGTGGTCCAAGTGTTGTTGAAGCCTTGCCCCGATGGGCCGGGAGTGATGGCGAGCAAGTCGTCGGTAATCTGCTCGGCCAATGAATCGGCAACCGTCTGCAACAAATCCTTTTTTGCCTGCGTGTCGAAGAAGTTGTTCGTGTCCAGCGAGTAATCAAAGACAATCGCGGTTAGCAACGCGCGATCCTCAAGAATTTCAATCGTCGGCACGAAACCAAGAGAAGACCGGCGCGATGCACGGCCCCTGCGGCGCGCACTCGGTCGGCGTCGAATTTGCGGGGCACGAAAACGCGCAACACCCACTGCGGCCAGCCAGTTACGAAACAGCATGAAGCTTCCTCATCGGAGATTTCGTGACGGCATTCCTGCAACTTTGTGTGCCCTTGCAGGAGCGTGATGTTGATTCTAGTCAACCTGCTCGTCGGTAAATCAAGTCCTGCGCAATATCAAAATCGCTCGGGAAAGCGGCAATCGCTAAAGTGGAGTCGTCATGAGCATTCACTGGCGTTCACAGACATTGATGAGCGTTCAGCATCATTGATGCGCGTCAAATCGACCGTTCCTTGACGCGAACGCGGAATACTGGACGGCGACCGCTCAAACACCTCTCGGACGATCGATGACTCATTGCGTCGTAATCAAGATTGGCGGCAGCCTGTTTGACCTCCCCGACTTGAGTGACCGTCTGCGCCGGCTGACTGAAAAATACCACACGTCTCGGCAGTTGCTGATCGCCGGTGGTGGCGCGGCGACCGATATCGTGCGGACCTGGGATCGCTGTCACCAACTGGGAGAAGAGACGTCGCATTGGTTGGCTTTGCGATCAATGCAACTGACGGGCGGATTGTTGAGAACGATCCTGCTTCCGGATGCGGATGATTGCCGAACCACCGCTGGCGTGGACGCATTGCGCTCACTGCCGGGTCTCAGCGTACTCGACATGCACGACATCTTGTTGGATGCCGAAAGTCGAGACGAAGACT
The DNA here is from genome assembly GCA_027622115.1 of Planctomycetota bacterium. GTDB lineage: Bacteria > Planctomycetota > Planctomycetia > Planctomycetales > Planctomycetaceae > JAQBZS01. Next base: position 3,256 of record JAQBZS010000172.1, read on the forward strand.
CCGTGCCGCATTCCTGGCAGGTGACGTCCGACTCGATCGCGGCATGGGTCGGCCAACGGTGGACCGCAAACGAATTGATACTCGTGAAATCCGTCGCACGGCCATGCGTGTCATTGGCCGCCGCAGTCGAGACTGGACTCGTTGACGCGTTCTTCCCACGATTGGCGCGAACGCTGCCCAGAATCTCCTGGTGCAACCTTCGCGACGATTCGCCCACGATTCAGCCGTGGTTGGTCGCCGGTCGCCAGGAGTTCGATGCCGCTGAAACGTAATCGCGAAATATCGCCACAATGGATTGGAGCCGACTGTGATCACACGCATCACCGGGAAACTGGTGCATCTGTCTGAAACAAGTGCCACGCTGGAAATTGGGCCGATGACGTATGAAGTCTTCATCCCGGAATTCGTGCGGCGACAAATGCAGTCGATGGCGGACACCGACGTCACGCTGAAGACCATCCATTACCTCGACGGCAACCCGCAGCAAGGCCGGCTGTATCCTCGGCTGGTCGGCTTCATGAACGACGCCGAACGCGAATTCTTCGAACTGGTGTGTTCCGTGGACGGCGTGGGCATGAAGAAGGCGTTGCGAGCGATGGTGCGGCCCGTGCGCGAAGTTGCCACGGCGATCGAAGAGCAAGACATCAAACAACTCAGCACGCTGCCCGGAATCGGCCCCGCCGTGGGCGAGCGGATTATCGCGAAATTGCGTCGCAAGATGGCGAAGTTCGCCTTGATGGTCGATCGCGATTTGCCGGAACTCAGCGGCAGCGATGTGTTGAATGACGGTTACGAAGCCCTGCAAGCCTTGGGGCATTCGGCCGCCGAGGCTCGCGAAAAGATCGAGGCCGCAGCCAACACGAAGAAGAAATTCAAGACGGTCGAGGACTTGCTGATGGCCGTTTACAACAACGAACGCGGTGGCTAATTCGCGTTTGCACACGGCCCGCCCCACCGCGATCGCAGTCGCATCAATCGATTCATTGCCGTCACTTCGCAGCGATCCAGCTCAACTCAACAAAAAGGACCGACACCATGACCTCCCGCTGCCTGCGCTCGCTCGCCATTCTGTTCGTTTTCGGCTTCGATTGTCTCGAAACGGCTCGATGTGCCGATCCGATTGTGCCACCCAACGCCAAACTGGAAAAACTCTTCGAGGGCATCGTGCTGACCGAAGGTGTCGCCGTGGCTCCCGACGGCATGGTGTATTTCAGCGACATCACATTCTCGCATCTTGCCCGGACCGAAACCGGCGCGATTCACGCGGGTCACATCTGGATGTTCAATCCCAAAACAAGCAAAACCAAAATCTTCCGCTCGCCCAGCGGCATGTCGAACGGCATCAAGTTCGATGCCGCCGGCGACATGATTATCTGCGAAGGCGCGGACTACGGCGGCCGGCGAGTGATTCGCACCGACATGCAGACCGGCATGAGTTACATCATCGCCGGGATGTATCGCGGGCGTCGGTTCAACGCACCGAACGACGTCACGATTGATGAAAAAGGCCGCCTGTACTTCAGCGACCCTCGGTATCTCGGCCACGAAAACATCGAGCAACCGGTCATGGCCGTGTATCGCATCGACCCGAACGGCTCGATCCACCGCATCATCACAGATGCCGGCAAGCCAAATGGCGTGAGTGTTTCGCCCGATCAGAAAACGCTCTACGTGGTCAGCAATGATAACGGTGCGACGGGCTTCGAACGGCTCGATGAAGTCGATGAAAAGACGCGGGGCGCGGCGAAAGCCGGTAACAATAAAAAGACCGACAAGGACAAAGGAGCGGCCAGCGTCAGCAGTCCACTGCGTAAGGGTCACATGGCGTTGATGGCCTACAATCTTCACGCCAACGGAACGGCGACCTTTCGCAAGACGCTGGTGGACTATGCGCCGCAAGACGGTCCCGACGGACTGGTGTGCGACAAGAACGGAAACCTGTACGTGGCTGTTCGAGCAGAAAACCGACCGGGAATCTGCGTGTATTCGCCCAACGGTGACGAGCTGGCTTACATCAAGACGGAAGTCCCAACCAACGTGGGCTTTGGCCGAGGCAAAGACGCCAACCTGCTCTACATCACCGCCGGCAGCAGTCTGTATCGCATCCGCATCAACGCCGAGGGATACCACTTGCCGCCGAACAAAAAATAAGAATTTAAGCGTCGGCGATCACCAGTTCGCGATCTGGTAGTCCTTAAGGAAGTTGCCCCATTGGTGTTCACCGGTTTGGAACCCGGTGAAGATGGGATCGCAAATTCGCGCGGCGGCGTCGATCAAGTCCAACGGCGGGTGGAATCCGAGTTCTTCGGTCTTGCGCTGAGCGATGTCGGCCGGATCTTCGTCGGTGATCCAACCCGTATCGACGGCATTCATGTGGATCCCATCTCGGGCATAATCCTGCGCGGATGTGCGAGTCAACATGTTCAATGCCGCCTTGGCCATGTTCGTATGCGGGTGTTTGTCGGTCTTGTAGGCCCGATAGAAAATGCCTTCCATCGCGGACACGTTGACGATGTGCTTGTCCCGTTCCGACGATCGCAACATCAACGGTTTCAGCCGCGCGTTGAGGATGAATGGAGCCACCGCGTTCACCAAATGCACTTCCAACAATTCCACCGTGGGAACGTCCGCCAAACGCAATCGCCAACTGTTGACCGTGCGCAGGTCGATCTGCTGCAAGTCTCGATCGAGTTGCCCATCGGGGAACAGTTCAGTGGACGCGTCCGTATCGCCGGGCGCCAGTGGGATCTGCGACAACTCCGCCGCTCGACGAATTCCCGCCAGGCTGCCTTCGACTTGAGTCGGCAACGGATTCGGCTCATGAGTTGCCAACGCGGTGCCGCGACGAAGTTCCTCGTACGATTCCAGCAACCGCCGAGCCGGCTCGGGCAGGGACTCTGCAAGCTTGCGTTCGTCCGCCATCAGGTGGGCATAGAACCCGGGCGGTCGCCGCACCGTCTGGCAGGCGTTGTTCAGGATGAAGTCCAGCCGAGGCAGCGTCCGACACAGATGATCCGCGAATGCCTCGACACTGGGCGTGTGCCGCAGATCGATGCCGTGAATCTGCAAGCGGTCGGACCAATCGGCGCTATCCGATTCTGTGGAAAATCGCTCGGCGGCATCGCGTGGAAAACGAGTCGTCACCACGACGTGAGCACCCGCGCTGAGCAGTTTGAGAGCCGCGTGATAGCCGATTTTGACGCGGCCGCCGGTGAGCAACGCATAGCGACCCGTCAGATCGGCGGCTTGATTTCGTCGCGCCCAGTTGAGTTCGGCACAATCCGGACATAGGGCATCGTAAAACACGTGCAGCCGGTCGTACTTGCTCTTGCAGATGTAGCAACTCCGCGCGACGTTCAAGCGAGTGAAATGTTCGCTGGGGTGCTCACCCGCGGGCGCGGATTCCGTTTCGAACGGAGCAGGTGCGTGGGGCTTTTTCCAATGACGCGTCCCCGGTTGTGACCGGATGCCGGTTGTGGCGAGTTGTGCCTCGTCTGCGGCCTTTTGTCGATCGGCGTCGGCGCGATCCCGTTTCTTGAACGCTCGCAGCAAGCGCTTGCGAGCCGGCCGATCCGGACTGGCAACGCGTTCGACAGCCTGCAACAGACGTCGCCGGTCTTCATCCGACAACAGCGTCAGCAACCCGCGATCATTCGCAAATTGCTCGACGACGGCGATGGCTTGTTGAATGGCCTCGGTGCTGGGAGCCGGTCGATGGTCGGCGTCGGTTGGAGAATCCAAGTTGAATGAGTCCGTTTCGGTGCGGTTCTTGTTCCGCGAGCAGGATAGATGCAAATCGGGCGAGATAGAAACCAGAGCAGTCCAACGATCTGGGATGTGCAGTTTGACTCCTTCCGCGCTGTCGAAACGCTCGACCGCTTGAGTCACCGAGTCAAGCACGTGACAATCCGCCGGTTGTCGTTTCAGGGATCGTCGGAGTTGCGATCCTCACCGCGTTCATCATGCCCTGTTTCTCAACTTGAAATGACGGAGCTTCCCCATGCGTCAACTTTCCGTGCGTTTGTTGCTTCTGGGTCTTGTCGGAATTGTGCTGCCGTCGGCGAGTGGCGGGGATTCGGCGGTATTGAAGAACTTGCAGACCGGCAATCCGGGCATTCAATCGATTGGGCGGCTGAGTTTTGGTCCCGAAGGCGTGTTGCTCATTGCAGACACTGCATCCGTCGTCGCCATTCAGACTGGAGACACCGGTCCCGTGAAGAAACTTGCCAAGCCCATCAAGAAGGTCGACAAGCTTATTGCCGGCGCGATGGGTAAGCCATCCGTCAGCATCGAGGACATGACCGTGAATCCGCTGAGCGGTCGCGTCTATATCTCCGTGAAACCCAATGTGCTGTTCACGATCGATTCGACCGGCAAGCTGGAGACGGTCGATCTCGCCAAAGTGTCGTATGTCCGAGTCAAATTGCCGTCGGACGAAGGTTCGCCGGTGAGCGCCATCACGGGAGTGTCGTTCGCGGAAGGTCGAGTGCTGGCGGCCGGACAAAGCGGCCAAGCGTTTCGCAGCAAGATTTTCTCACTGCCGCTGCCCTTGAAGCACGGTGATACTGCGGCCGTCTATTCCGCCGAAACGTTTCACGTCGCTCACGGTCGCTGGGAAACGCGAGCCCCGATTCAATCGTTCATTCCGTTTCGGGATCAGGACGGCAAGGACTACGTCGTGGGATCGTTCGCATGTACGCCAATCGCCAAGTTCCCCTTGGACGATCTGGCCGACGGGGCGAAGGTCAAGGGCACCAGCGTATTGGAACTTGGCTCCGGCAATCGCCCGTTGGACATGTTCACCTACACGAAGGGTGGCGAGCAGTGGTTGGTCACGAATACGTACCGCTTCCACTTCAAGAAAAACGTCTTCGGTCCCAGCAAATGGTGGGGTGTGCGTGTTGCCATGAAGTTCGTCAACGCCAGCAGCGACGACAAAACCAATAAGTCGGCCGCGCGTCGCGACACCAAGGAGAAGGCTGGTCCCGAGGGTGTGGAAATTGTCGATGCCCTATTCGGCGTGGTGGAAGTCGCGAAGCTGAACGACAAGGAAATCGTGGTTCTTCGCGACGACGAGAACGGGGCGCTCGACTTGGAAATCGCCGAACTGCCGTAGCACACGCACGAGGAGCGAACATGGAGTTTCGCGACAAAATCGCGGTCGTCACCGGTGCCTCGCGAGGCATCGGTGCGGCCACGGCTCGGGCCTTCGCGCAACAGGGCGGCATCGTGTTCGCGAATTATCCGGATCACGATGCGGATCAACATCGCGAGATGATCCACGCTTGGGTCTCGGATGCCGAGCTTGATGCCGAGCGTGTCATTCCCATCGCTGCCGATGTGAGCGATGCCATCCGCGTGCAGGCGATGTATGCGGAAATCGGAGATCGCTGTGGACGAGTCGACATCTTGATCAACAACGCCGGCATCAACCGAGACCACACGGTGATCAAGATGACGGACGACGAATGGAGACAAGTTCTGGCCGTGAACCTAGACGGCACGTTCTTTAATTGCCGAGCCGCTTTGCCGCTGCTGTCGGATGGCGGGCGAATCGTCAACATTTCGTCCGTCGTCGCGCACACCGGCAACATGGGCGTGGCGAACTACGCAGCCAGTAAGGCCGGCATCCTTGGACTGACCAAGACGCTGGCCTTGGAACTCGCGGGACGAAACATCACCGTCAACGCCGTCTGTCCCGGTTTCGTCAACACCGAGATGGCACAGACGGTTCCGCCGGATATTCTCGAACGCTTGCGACAGCGGGTACCGCTGAAGCGGTTGGCGGATGTGGAAGAGGTCGTGGCGTGTACGCTGTTTCTGGCATCCGCGGCGGCGAGCTACGTCACCGGCCACAGCCTGAACGTGAACGGCGGCATGCACATGATGTGAACTGAACTGAAGCGGGATGCTTCCAGTAGCACGGGACCATTGTCCCGTGATCGCTCGGGACAATGGTCCCAAGCTACTGATCGCACGGGACAATGGTCCCAAGCTATTCTGAAATCCGACACCGCGCAAAACAGAAGCCCGCATGATGGCATGCGGGCTTCTTGGCGCTTGTACCGTTGCCTGAACGGCTCATGTTCGACGCGATGATCAGTCGTTGGTTGTTGAGCCGGCTTCTTTCTTTGGCGGAGCTTTGATGGCAGCTTTCGCCGGAGCGGTCTTTTCTTCAGTCTTCGCGGCCGCAGTCTTGGCAGGAGCCTTTTCCGGTGGCTTCTCTTCGGTTTTGGCTTCCGTCTTGGCCTCGGTCTTAGCTTCCGTTTTGGCCTCGGTCTTAGCTTCCGTTTTTGCCTCAGTCTTAGCTTCCGTTTTTGCCTCAGTCTTAGCTTCCGTCTTCACTGCGGTCTTGGCTTCCGTTTTGGCCGCGGTCTTGGCAGCAGTTTTTTCTTCCGTCTTGCCAGCGGATTCGGTCTTCGCCGCAGAAGCGGTCTTGGACCAAGTCTTCGCTTCGGACGCGGTCTTCGATTCCGTTTTCGAATCGGTCTTCGTACCGGAACTCTTGGTGACCGAAGAAGCCTTCGACGAGGACTTCTTGCCACAACCGGTCCCCATGACCAACCCCAATGCGGCCACCAATGCAAGCAAACGCGTGCAGGATCCCAAAAGCTTCATCACAGACTCCTCTTTCATTTGCTGTAACTTCGAGCGGACGATGGTGATCGCCACACACGACGACCAGCCCAACAAGTGCATTACATGCGCGAATCGACGGGAATGCAAGCACACCGGCAATTCGAGCCGACGTGAACGCATCCGCACAGAACTCGCTGGCCACGGATGTCGCGCGGATTCGTGATTCGGCGAAGGATTGAGTTACACTGAGTGCTGACTTGTTTGACTGACCGGAGCCACCGTCATGCGACATGCGATCTTCGCGGGATTTGTCACAGCGCTCGTCACCCAAACCGTTTTGAGCGCCGAGTCGTTGCACGAGCGGATCGATGCACTGATCGACCGGAAGATCGCCGGAAAACCGACCGCGCCC